>NZ_JBFXGV010000068.1:0-10858 GCF_050177655.1 Paenirhodobacter sp. | reverse complement strand
CGGAGTATTTCCCCCAAGAAAAAGACAGCCCGTTTATCCTGGTCAAAATACTCAAAGAAAACGGCCGCCGAGGGATCCCCCGGCGGCCGTTTCGTTGCGCGCGTGGGTTCGCTTATTCGGCCTTCTGCGCCTCGATCGAGATCGCGATCGTGACCTCGTCGCCGACATAGGGCGCATACATGCCCATGTCGAAATCGGTGCGCTTCACCGTGGTGGTCGCCTCGAAGCCGACCCAGGGCTTCTTCATCATCGGATGTTCGCCGATCTGCGTCATCGTGGTGTCGAGCACGACCGGCTTGGTCACGCCGTTCATCGTCAGATCGCCGGTGATCTTGCCGGTCTTCTCGCCGGTCACCTCGATCGAGGTCGACTTGAACGAGATGTCGGGGTTCTTGTCGGCGCCGAAGAAGTCATCGGTCAGGAAATGCTCGGTGCGCGCGTCCCAGCCGGTGAAGAGCGACTTCGCCGGGAAGGTCACTTCGACCGAGCTGTCCGCCGGCGCCTCGGCGTCGAACATGATCTTGCCCTCGAAGCCCGAGAACATCCCCGTCGTCGTCGAGAAGCCGAGGTGGGTGTAGTGGAACACGATCTGGCTGTGGCTCGGGTCGAGGTCATATTCGACCGGCTCGGCGACGGCGACAGTGGCAAGGCCGAAGGCGAGGCCGGCGGCGAGGAGGAAGGATTTCATGCGGGGAGACTCCGTGTTGCATGGGATGGGCCAAGGATGGCCCGCCCCCTGCCTCGGCTCAATTCCACAGATCCAAACAGATTCTGTGCGCCATCGCGCATCACGAGGGGCCGAAGCGGCGGTTTCCCGCCGCCCCGTCCCGGTTCAGTCGAGCACCAGATGCGGCACCCCGTCCGAGCGTTTTCCGACCGAGCGCCCGTCACGCCCGAGCGTCGCGCGCACACGCCGGCGCAGCGCGGTGAAATGCTCCGACTGCGCCACGTCGACCGGCTGATCGAGGTCGATCTCGACCTCGACGAACTCCGCCCCCTTCTGACGCAGCGCATGCACGCGCCCGGCGACCGGATGGCCGAGATAGCGCCCGCTGACGGCCTCGCCAAGCGCCAGCCCCTGCCCCGCAGGCGACCGCAGCGCCGCCGCCATCGTGTTCCAGTCGGCATGGCCCGCCGCCTGCGCAGTGAGCTCATAGGCGCGTGCGAGCGGCACCGGCATCCCGGCCTTCTCGAGCGCAGCCGCCAGCCGGCGCGCCTGCGCCTTGGTATCCTTCAGATCCTTCGCGATCATGTTCAGTCTCCACGGGGGAATGTCCCGCCGCTCCGGTGCCCGCATTGCCGAAGAGCCCCCCGAATGAGAGAGCCGTGTTCCCGGATTTCACCTCAGGTCTCCCCGCGGGCGGCCGGCATCCGGTGGCCAGGCTCCCAGATGGGGGGCCGCGCGGCCTGCGTCAAGGGGCAAGCGCCGCCGACAGTCCCGACAGCGGGGCAAGACAGCCCTGGATCGGTCCCGGCATCTGGCGGATCAGCCTCGCCCTTTCCTCGACGGCACCGTCACCGGCAAGTGGCGCGCAGCACCACGATCTGATCGACCGCTCCGAGCGCATTCGACATTCGCCGGTTGAAGGCCGGATCGAAGGGCGCGGCGGTGCAGCGGCCGTCGGCACGCAGCACCGAGGCCGCAATCCCGGCACGCTCCGCCTCGCTGAGCCCGAGCTTGCGCCCGCACAGCCCCTGCGCGACCGCGCTCATCGTGCAGACCGCCACGCCGCCCCGCGCCGGACGATAGACGTCGCGCCCCATGATCGTCTTCAGCGTGTAGACATCCGTCCCCTGCCGCCGTGCCTCGAAGGCCCAGTCAGCCTCGCTGACGCCTGTCGAGGCCGACCCGGTCTTCCAACCGAAGGTAAACAGCAGCACATCCGCGCGCTCCCCCGCCGGGCGGGGCATCGTGCCCCAGTTGACAAGATAATCGCCGACGGTCGCCCGGCCCCGCCGCTCCCCGGCCTGCGCCGCTTGCAGCAGCGCGCTCAGCAGCATCAGCGCCAAGCCAAAACCCCGAATGAAATGGAAAAACATCATCGCCTCATGTCTGAAATATCCGGCATGAGACCCCAGACGCGGGCGGCGCGCAACGAAAAAGGGCGCCCCAAAGGGCGCCCTTTCCGCACTGACCCCGAGGGATCAGCAGGAGTAGTACATCTGGTACTCGACCGGGTGGGGGGTGTGCTCGTAGGCGTACACTTCTTCCCACTTGAGGGCGGTATAGCCCTCGATCAGACCCTTGGTGAACACGTCGCCGGCGAGCAGGAAGTCGTGATCGGCTTCCAGCGCCTCGAGCGCCTCACGCAGCGAACCGCAGACGGTCGGGATCGCGGCCAGTTCTTCCGGCGGCAGATCGTAGAGGTCCTTGTCCGAAGCCGGACCCGGGTCGATCTTGTTCTTGATGCCGTC
Source organism: Paenirhodobacter sp. (assembly GCF_050177655.1). NCBI lineage: Bacteria > Pseudomonadati > Pseudomonadota > Alphaproteobacteria > Rhodobacterales > Paenirhodobacter > Paenirhodobacter sp. The sequence continues at coordinate 8,443 of NZ_JBFXGV010000068.1, read as the reverse complement.
GAGGCCGGCCATCAGCAGCGCCGCGAAAGCGAGGTAGGGGTTCGCCGCCGGATCGGGGAAGCGGGCTTCCACACGCTTGGCCTTCGGCGATTCGGTCCACGGAATACGGACGCAGCCCGAGCGGTTGCGGGCCGAATAGGCGCGCAGAACCGGGGCCTCGAAGCCCGGGATCAGACGCTTGTAGGAGTTCGTCGCCGGGTTGGTGAAGGCGTTCAGGGTCTTGGCGTGCTTCAGGATGCCGCCGATGAAGTAGAGCGCCTCCTGCGACAGATCCGCATATTTGTCGCCGGCGAAGAGCGGCTTGCCGTCCTTCCAGATCGACATGTTCACGTGCATGCCCGAACCGTTGTCACCCTTCATCGGCTTCGGCATGAAGGTCACGGTCTTGCCGTAGGCGTGGGCCACGTTGTGGATCACGTATTTGTACTTCTGGATGTTGTCGGCCTGCTCGACCAGACCACCGAAGATCATGCCGAGCTCGTGCTGACAGGTCGCCACTTCGTGGTGATGCTTGTCGACCTTCATGCCGATGCGCTTCATCGTCGACAGCATTTCGCCGCGCAGATCCTGCGCTTCGTCGACCGGGTTCACCGGGAAGTAGCCGCCCTTGTGGCCGGCGCGATGGGCGAGGTTGCCCATCTCGATCGCGGCATCGGTGTTCCAGGCCGCGGCTTCCGCGTCGATCTGGAACGAGACCTTGGCCGGGGTGACCGAGTAGCGCACATCGTCGAAGATGAAGAATTCGGCTTCCGGGCCGAAATAGGCCGCATCGCCGATGCCCGAGGACTTGAGATAGGCCTCGGCCTTGTGGGCGACCTGACGCGGGCAGCGCTCATAGGCCTCGCCGGTGTCCGGCTCGACCACGTCGCAATGCACGCACATGGTCTTTTCGGCGTAGAAGGGGTCGATATAGACCGAGCCCGCATCCGGGATCAGCTTCATGTCGGACTGGTCGATCGACTTCCAGCCGGCGATCGACGAACCGTCGAACATGAAGCCTTCCTCGAAGAAGTCCTCGTCGACGAGGTCGGCCACCAGCGTCACGTGCTGCAGCTTGCCGCGCGGGTCGGTGAAGCGGACGTCGACGTACTCGACTTCCTCCGCCTTCATCAGTTCGAGAGCCTTTTTGACTGCGCTCATTGCAAATCACCCTTTCCTTTGAGCGTTGTTCGGGCCGAAGCCCGCAATTCTTGGTCCGTCGACGCTCAGATCGCGTCGTCGCCGGTTTCCCCGGTACGGATACGGATTGCCTGTTCGACCGGCGAGACGAAGATCTTGCCGTCGCCGATCTTCTCGGTCCGCGCAGCGGACATGATCGCCTCGATCGCGGTTTCGACCATCTCGTCGGCCAGAACCATCTCGATCTTCACCTTGGGAAGGAAATCGACCACATATTCGGCACCGCGGTAGAGCTCGGTATGGCCCTTCTGCCGACCAAAGCCCTTGACCTCCAGCACCGAGAGACCCTGGATGCCCGCTTCCTGCAGCGCTTCCTTCACCTCATCGAGCTTGAACGGCTTGATGACCGCCTCAACCTTCTTCATACGCCGACTCCCCCATCAGGTCTTGCCGCAACCCTCTGACCACTTTCCTCGCAGCCTCGCAATCGGCTAGCATGGGAGGCGCGGCATGCCCCCCGGGATTCCCCCTGCCGCGATTACGCTTTCAGCAACTTGCACAGATTCCGGGCGGAATGGAAACGATTCACGCGAAAAAATGGCAGAAATTCTGAGTTCCGCCCAAATGCGCGCCATCGAGCACGCGGCGATCGAGAGTGGCGCGGTGACGGGCCTCGAGCTGATGGAGCGCGCCGGGCAAGGCCTGCGCGACGCGATCTTCGAGACCTGGCCCGCGCTCGCGGCGCCGGCGATCGGCCCCGGGGCCGTGCCGCGCCACGCGGTCGTGCTTTGCGGCCCGGGCAACAACGGCGGCGACGGTTTCGTCGTCGCGCGGCTTTTGCGCAAGCGCGCCTGGAAGGTCACCGTCTACCTGCACGGCGACCTCGCCCGGATGCCGCCCGACGCCTTCGCCAATTACCAGCGCTGGCGCCGCATCGGCACCGTCGCGCCGCTGCCCGCGCAGCCCGATTTCGGCAGCCCCGACCTGATCGTCGACGCGCTCTTCGGCATCGGGCTGAACCGCCCGCTCGAGGGATTCGCCCCGATCTTCGCGGCGATCGCCGCCGCGGGCGCGCCCTGCGTCGCGGTCGACCTGCCCTCCGGGCTCGATGCCGATGCGCGCGCCGAAAGCGCCGGCTGGCCCTCCGCCCCCTGCTCGCTCGCCGTCACCTTCCACCGCGAAAAGCCGATCCACGAGCATCTGCGCGCCCATGGCATCCCGGTGGTGGTGAAATCCATTGGCCTCTAGTTCACGCTTTCCTCACCAACCCGGCGCTATATGCTTGCAAAGAGACGACGATCCGCGCCGGAGGCTGCCATGATCCACCAGATCACCCTGACCGAGGAGCTCCGCGCCAGCCTCGCCAAGCGGGAGGCGGCGCATAAATACGACTACGGCCATGCGCTGGTGCTTTCGGGCGGCATGGGCCGGGGCGGGGCCGCGCGGCTGGCCGCACGCGCCGCTCTGCGCGTGGGCGCCGGGCTCGTCACCCTGCTCTGCCCGCAGGCGGCCCTACCCGAGAACGCCGCCCATCTCGACGCGGTGATGCTGCAGGCGCTGCCCGATTCCTATTCGCTGCGCGGGCTGCTCACCGATCCGCGCCACAACGCGCTCTGCCTCGGCCCCGGGCTCGGCCTGCCCCGCGCGCTCGAAATGGTGCCCGCGGCCCTCTGGGGCCACCGGCCGACGGTGCTCGACGCCGATGCGCTCTCGACCTGGGAAAACGACCCCGGGCCGCTCTTCCACGCGTTGCACGACCAGGTGGTGATCACCCCGCATCTGGGCGAATTCACGCGACTCTTCCCCGATCTCGCCGAGGCGCTGAAGGAAGACGCCCTCACCCGGATCGAGGCGGCGCGCCACGCCGCCGACCGTGCCGGCTGCATCGTGCTGCTCAAGGGCCACGAAACCGCGATCGCCACCCCCACGGGCGAGGCCGCGCTGCATCTCGCCACCGGCGCGCAATCGGCGCCCTGGCTCGCCACCGCGGGGGCGGGCGACGTGCTCGCGGGGATCATCACCGGGCTGATGGCGCGCGGGCTCGCGCCGTTCGAGGCCGCCTGCACCGGCAGCTGGCTGCATGCGCAGGCCGCGCGCAGCTTCGGCCCCGGCCTGATCGCCGAAGACCTGCCCGAGGAACTGCCGAAAGTCTTCCGCGCGCTTCAGCTCTGAGTCTGGACCTTGAGCGGCGCGCAGCCGATCTCCACGCCCTCGGCATAGACCACCTCGGGCGCATCGAAATGCAGCACGTAAAGCCGCAGCTTGCCGCGCGGCGTGTCGGGGCGGAACTCGGTCACATATTGCCCGTCGACGAGCCGCCCGGCCGGCACCATCGCCTGCGCCTTGCCGTAAAGCGCCTGCGCGCGCCAGTCGCGGATCAGCACCCGCGTCGCTGCGCCAAGCACCAGCGGCGCCCCCGGCCGGTCATGGCCAAGCGCGCCCTGCGCGATCTGCACGAAGCGGCCCGACACCGGCATCGCGGTGACCGCCCGCAACAGCGCGCGCCCACGGCGGGTGATGACGCGCTCGCCCGGGTTGAGGAACTCGACCGGGATCATCCCGTCGAGCGTGGCGATCTGGGTGCCCATGGCGAGCCCGGCGAAACCGCCGATCGCCTCGCGCGCGATATGGGAATCGAAGGTGATCGACGCGTGTTCCGCGGGCGCCTTGCCCCCGGCGCCGGGAAGTCCCCCGGCCTCACGCCCCGCGGCCTGTCTGTCCATCGGGTGGTCCTGCTCTGATGCCGTTTCCGGCGTTGCCTGCGGCCTTTTCGGCTCTGAGCGGAATCCTACGCGGCTTTTGCCCCGCAGGCGAGCGATTTTTCCGCCCGCCCCCTCCCTTCCCCTTCCCCGCGCCCGCCCCCCTTGCTAGGAAGGCCGGCGATGCGGGTGTGGCGAAATGGTAGACGCACCAGATTTAGGTTCTGGCGGAGCAATCCGTGGGGGTTCAAGTCCCTTCACCCGCACCAGAGCGCTTAGACGAGCAGCGCCAGCATCCCGCCCAGCATCAGCGCCATGCCCAGCGGCACCACCACGAAGATCCGCTCGCTCATTGTCCTGCCCTCGTCACTGTTTCACTATGCGCACCAGTATCCCCGCCGAATGCGGCATCGTTGCGCCTTTCGCGTGACGCGGGGGCGGCATTCGGCCCCGGCGCGCCCGCCGCACCCGATGCCGCGGCGCGGCACCGCGGCGCCCCGGAACCCCGCCGCTTTTCGCCTTGCCTCCAAGGCGCGCGCCCCCTAGAAGGGCGGCTGAAATTCGCAGATCCCGCGCGCCCTCCGGCGCGCCCATGAGTACAGAGGGAACTCCCATGCAGGTCACCGAGACCCTGAACGAAGGCCTCAAGCGCGGCTACAAGATCACCATCACCGCGGCCGAGCTCGACGGCAAAGTCACCGAGAAACTGCTCGAGGCGCAGCCCGAGGTCGAGATCAAGGGCTTCCGCAAGGGCAAGGTTCCGATGGCGATGCTGCGCAAGCAGTTCGGCGCCCGCGTCCTCGGCGACGCGATGCAGGAATCGGTCGACGCTGCGATGACCGAGCATTTCGAAAAGACCGGCGATCGCCCCGCGATGCAGCCGAAGATCGAGATGGAAGGCGGCGAGAACTGGAAAGAGGGTGACGACGTCACCGTCACCGTCGAATATGAAAAGCTGCCGCAGATCCCGGAGGTCGACCTCTCGACCGTCAAGCTCGAGCGCCTGGTGGTGAAGGCCGCCCCCGAGGCCGTGGACGAGGCGCTGGAAAACCTCGCCAAGACCGCGCAGAGCTTCGAGGACCGCAAGAAGGGCTCGAAGGCGAAGGACGGCGATCAGGTCGTGATCGACTTCGAGGGCTTCCTCGGCGACGAACCCTTCGAGGGCGGCAAGGGCGAACAATACCCGCTCGTGCTCGGCTCGAACTCCTTCATCCCGGGCTTCGAGGCGCAGCTCGTCGGCGCCAAGGCCGGTGACGACGTCGAGGTCAAGGTGACCTTCCCGGCCGAATACGGTGCCGCGCATCTCGCCGGTCAGGAAGCGCTCTTCAAGTGCCACGTGCACGAGGTGAAGGCGCCGAAGGCGGCCGAGCTCGACGACGAGCTCGCGAAGAAATTCGGCGCCGAGGATCTCGCCGGGCTCAAGGGCCAGATCGGTGAGCGTCTCGAGGCGGAATACACCGGTGCCGCGCGCGCCGTGCTCAAGCGTGGCCTGCTCGACGTGCTCGACACGCTGGTGAAATTCGAGCTGCCCCCCTCGCTCGTCGAGGCCGAGGCGCATCAGATCGCCCACCAGCTCTACCACGAGGAGCACCCGGACGATCACGGCCACGATCACGGCGCGATGGAGCCGACCGAAGAGCACAACAAGCTGGCCGAGCGCCGCGTGCGTCTGGGCCTGCTGCTCGCCGAGATCGGCCGCAAGCAGGAGATCGAGGTGACCGACGCCGAGTTCACCCAGGCCGTGCTGAACCAGGCCCGCCAGTACCCGGGTCAGGAGCGCGCCTTCTTCGAATTCGTGCAGCAGAACCCGCAGATGCAGCAGCAGCTGCGCGCGCCGATCTTCGAGGACAAGGTCGTCGACTTCATCGTGAACGGCGCGGAAGTCGCCGAGAAGGAAGTCAGCAAGGAAGACCTGCAGAAGGCGATCGAAGCGCTCGACGAGATCTGAGCGCCGTAAAATTCGGACAGTGAACCGAAGGCCGCCCCTCCCGGGCGGCCTTTTTCCGTGCCTTGACGCAGATCATTGCGCGAAGCGTGGCCTTGACGCAAGTTTCGAACCGAACCGGGTCTGGAGGGGGAGATGAGCACCTGCATGGCCGGGCCGGGGTGCGCGCTGACCTGCCTGCGCGGCTGCAGCTGCTTCTCGGCGCCCGACGGATCGGATTGCTTCCGCTATTGCGTCACGCCCGCGGGCGCGCTGACGCCGGTGCAACCGGCCCCGCCCCCGGGCTGGGCCAGCCCCGGTCGCCCGCTGGTGATCTCGACACGCAACACGAGCCGCAAGGCGCTTGGCGATCTGATCGCGGGCTTCTTCCCCGGAGAGGTCACGCGCCCGGACCCGCCACCCGAGGGAGAGCTGCAGATCGGCCATGCCACGATGACGCTGCGCACCCTGGGCGCGATGGTCGGGCTGCGCTTTGGCGGCTGAGCCTCAGCCGCGCCCCGTCAGCCGCGCGAAGAACCCCTTCTTCGGCGCCGGCGCCGGGGCATCGCTCGGCGGCTTCATCCAGCCGGAAACATCGAGCCCGGAAAGCGCCGCGAACTCCGCAAGCTCGCCTTCCAGCGCCGCAGCGATATGGTCGAAATCGGCGCGCGTCGGCGGCGCCTCGTGGCGCTCGCGCTTCATCTCATGCTTCGGCGCCATCTCGGGGAAGGGGTCGATCTCCAGAAACGCCGCGATCCGCGCGAGCGTCTCCACCGGCGTCCTGAACAGATCCTCGGAGCGCAGGTTGAGGATCTGCGCGCGCGGGAACAGCGCCTCGGCGTGGCGCAGCTGCGTCGCATAGCGCCCGCGATCGACATAGGAATAAAGCCGCCGCCCCTCGCCGGTTTCGCCGGCCGCGTGCAGCCGCTCCTCCTCCGCCGCCAGCGCCTCGGAAAAACCGAGCTTCTCGACCCGGCGCGCGCGCTGCATCTTCCAATGCGAATAGGCGCGCTTGAACGGGTCGCGCCAGAGCGTGATCAGCTTCGCCTGCCCGTTATAGGCGGCGATCCGGCCAAGCGTCGGCGGCCAGTAGCCATAGATCGGCGTGATGTCGAAGCGCAGCTTCGCGCCATCGTCCGACTTGTAGAAGGCGTCATGCAGCCGGTAATCGGGCCAGGACCAGTCCTGCGTCTCGTCGTCGAAGAAATGGGTTTCCTTGCGCAGCGGCGCCGAAAGCTGCGGATGCTCGGCGAAATAGGCGTGCAGCGTCGTCGTGCCGCCCTTCTGCACGCCACATCCGAAGATCGTCACACGCTGCGCCATCACCGCCTCCCGTTTGCGCCACCCTATCCTGCCGGGGCGCGCCCCTCAAGGCGCCGCCCCGATCGCCGCCGCGATCCGCGCGGCAATCGCGCGCCCGCCCTTCGGCGAGGGGTGCATCCGGTCGGGGCTCATGTAGCTTTCGTCCCCCTCGGGCACGAGATCGGCGAGCGGCACGAAGACGACGCCGCGGTCGCGCGCCGCAAGCCGCGCAAGGCGGCGCTCGAGCGCGTCGCCCGTCGGCCCGCAGTGTTCGACCGGGCTGCGGAACCCGTTCGAGCGCAGATAGCCCACCAGCGCGACGCGCGCGCCACTCGCGCGCAGCCGCGCCACCTCCGCCGGGATCGCGCCCTGCCGCCCGTCCTCCGAGATCAGCCGCGCGAGCATCGCCCGGCAGTCGCCGCAGCCGCAGGAAAACAGGATGTCGTTGCCGCCGCCGTTCAGCACGATCCAGTCCCAGTCGCCCGACACGAATTGCCCCGGTATCCCGCCGAGGAAGCGCGCGCCGAGCGCGGCGCGATTGGTCACCGGCTGGCCGAGCCGCGCCTCGAGCGCGTCGCCGACATCCTCACCGGCGAGCCGGTTCACCGCGAAAAGCGAATCCCCCATCATCAGCACCCGCGCCCCAGGCTCCGGCGGCTCGGCGCAGGCGGCAAGGCAGAGGGCGAAGAGGAGCATCAGGCGTCGGATCATTCTTCACTCGTGACAGGTACCGGACCAGCATGCCCGAACAGGGTTAACAAAACCGCAAAGGTTCAGCGGACCGGCAGCCCCCCGCCCTTCAGCTCCACCACGCGATGCGGATAGGGGATCTCGATCCCCTCGGCCTTCAGCGCGTTCCAGATCAGGAAGAGCACGTCGGAGACATATTTGTTCGGCCCGTCATCAAGCCCGTTGACCCAGAATTCCACTGCGAAATCAATGCCGCTCTCGCCAAAGCCGCGCAGCTCACAATCGGGCGCCTCGGGGTGGCCGAGCACCTTCGGATGGGTCGCCACCGCCGCCTCGATGATCGCGGGCACGCGGTTGATGTCGGTGTCGTAGCTGACCGAGAACGCCGCCTCGAGCCGGTTGGCCGAGCCCTGATCGGAATAGTTCACGACGCGGGTGGTGATGAAATGCTCGTTCGGCACCACGATCCACTTGCCGTCGAAGGTCTCGAGGATGATCGAGCGCATCGTCATCCGCACGATCGTGCCGGCCTCGCCACCGTCGAGCTCGACGAAATCGCCGACCGTCGCCTGCCCCTCGAGGAGCAGGATGATCCCCGAGATGAAGTTCGAGGCGATCTGCTGCAGGCCCAGCCCGATGCCGACGCCGATCGCACCGCCGATCACCGCGAGCGAGGTGAGGTTCACCCCCATCGCATTCATCAGGATCA
>NZ_JBFXGV010000067.1:0-10909 GCF_050177655.1 Paenirhodobacter sp. | reverse complement strand
GTCGCCGTCGTCTTCGAGACGGCGGAGGGCGAGAAATGCGAGCGCTGCTGGAAGATCCTGCCCGATGTCGGCACGCACAAGCATGCGCATACCTGCGCGCGCTGTGACGCGGCGCTTGGCTGAGACCGCCACGAGAAAAGATGAAAAAGGGCGCCTTCGGGCGCCCTTTTGCCTTCGGCGAGGATATTTCGCCTCTGTAGAAGGTCAGCTCGCCGCGTTGCGCTGCGGCACGATCTGTTGCGCGATGCCCGCGCCGAGCAGGTAGAGCGAGGTCACGACCAGCCCCCAATGCGCCCAGCTTGCCGGGTGGAAATCGACCCAGGCCGCCCAGGCGGCGAAGATCACCCAGGCAAGCGAGACCGGCAGCGAAAGCGTGCGCCAGCGCATCGTGCGCGTGGGATGGATGAATTTCAGCGGGAAGAACATCGCGATCGCAAGCGCCAGAACGACGACGAGACAGGTCCAGTAGCCGGGCTTCAGCGCGAAAAGCACCAGCACCACCATGTTCCAGCAGGCGGGGAAGCCAGAGAAGGAATTGTCCTTCGTTTTCATCCGGGTATCGGCGAAATAGACGACGCTCGCATAGGTGATCGCGATGATCGCGAGCCAGCCCGTCCAGCCCGGCAGCAGGCCGGATTTGAAGAGCGCATAGGCTGGAATGAAGACATAGGTGAGGTAGTCGATGATGAGATCCATCAGCACCCCGTCATAGGTCGGGCAGTTGTGCTTCACGTCGTAATGGCGCGCGAGCGGGCCATCGAGCCCGTCGACGACCAGCGCCACCACGAGCCAGAGAAACATCAGCGACCATTTTTCTTCGACCGCGGCGAGCATCGCCAGCATCGAGAGCACCGCACCGGTGGCGGTGAAAAGATGGACGGAAAGGGCTTTGAGACGGATATCCATGCCCCTTCCTGCCCGAAACGACCGAAGCGCGCAAGCCGGGGCGCGGGCGGAGATCCGCGCGCCCCGGCCCTTGCGTCAGGCGACCTCGGTGAGCAGCGAGAGGAACTGCTGCGCGCGCGCCTGATCGGGCGTGCTTGCGCTTTGCTGCTGTGCCGTGGTCAGTGCGGCGAAGAGCGACTCGGCCAGCGATTGCGCCGAGGTGCTGTCCTCGGTGCTGGTGGTGTCGCTCGCGGTCTCGTCCGAGGCGGAAGCCCCGGGCGGCGGCCCCGGCGGCGGGCCGGCGGGCCGGCCGCCCTGCGCACCCTCGGTGGAGGAGCTGCGCGCGCTTTCGAGCGCGCTCGTCACCTCGTCCTTGCTCAGCAGGCCGTCGCCGTCGGTGTCGATATCGGCGAACAGCTCGGAGAGCGCGTCGGAAGTTTCGCTGTCCGAACTGGTCGAGTCACTCTCCTCCTGCGATGAGAGCGACTCGAAGAGCGACTCGAGATCCACCCCGCCCGAGGAGGAGGAGGGCGGAGGCGGGGGGGGAGGCGGAGCGGCCGAACTGCGCGTCGTCGTGCTGTCGTCCGTCGTGGTGGTGGAAGTGCTCGAGGATTGCAGCGCCGAGAGCGCGCTCGATCCCGTCACCCCCGTGAGGGACGTCAGGGAGTAGACGTTCATGATGGTCTCCTTTCTGGATCAGAACGCCCCGACGCTCCTCCCGAAAGGTCAACAATTGCTTTCGACGCCCATAAACCAGGGTTTATGATGGCTCGAATTCGATGGGGTTAGGATCAGGCGCGGGGATGGGCCGCGCGATAGACTTCCATCAGCCGCGCCTGATCGACGGCCGTATAGGCCTGAGTCGTCGAGAGGCTGGCATGGCCGAGCAATTCCTGGATCGCACGCAGATCGCCGCCCGCCGCCAGCAGATGGGTGGCGAAGGAATGGCGCAGCGCATGGGGCGTCGCCGTCGCGGGCAGACCGAGCGCGAGCCGCGCGCGTTCCATCGCGCGTTGCGCAAGGCGCGGGTTGAGCGCCCCGCCCCGCGCACCGCGAAAGAGCGGCGTCTGCGGGCCGATCTCGAACGGGCAGATCCGGATGTAATCGGCCACCGCATCGCGCGCGGCGGGCACCACCGGCACGAGACGCTCCTTGTCGCCCTTGCCGCGGATGCGCAGCACCTCGGGCAAAGGATGCGCCGCCCCGGTCAGACCCAGCGCCTCGGAGATGCGCAGCCCGCAGCCGTAAAGCAGCGTGATCACCGCCGCATCGCGCGCGGCGATCCAGGGCTCCATCTCCTGCAGCTCGACCTGCTCGATCACCGCGATCGCCGCCTCCTCGCTGAGCGGGCGCGGCAGTTTGCGGGTGTATTTCGGCGCGCGGGCGGCCAGCACATGGGTCGGCGCAAACCCCTCGCGCTCGGCAAGCCAGCGGATGAAACTTTTGACCGAGGAGAGCGCGCGGGCGAGCGAGCGCGCCGAAAGCCCGCGGGCGCGTTCATGCGCCATCCAGGCGCGCATGTCGGATTGCGAAATCGCGGCCAGGCGGGCAAGGCCGAGGCTCTCGCCGTGATGTTGATGGAGAAAGCCGAGAAACCCGGCGACATCGGTGCGATAGGCGGAAATCGTATGCGCGCTCGCACCGTCGAGCGCGCGCAGATGGTCGAGCCAGGTGGCCAGCGCGTCACCGGCGGCGGGGGAGAACCCCGCCGACATCAGGCGAGCCAGCGCCGCATCGCGCGTTCGAACACGCTGGCGAAGAAGCCGAGCAGATCGGTGCCCTGCGAGGGTTTGAACTGATGCGGATCTTCCGCGCCCATCACCAGCATGCCGGGCAACCGCCCCTCGCCGAGGTCGAGCCGCATCAGCGCCTCGGAACGGATCCAGCTTGCCGCCTCGCCATAGATCGCCTCCGACTGCGGCAGGGTCTGGCGCAGCACGACGGCGCGCTGCTGCCCGCCGCGGGCGCCGCGCATGTATTCGTGGATGAAGCCCGGTTCGGCGACGCAGAGCACATCGCCAAGACGGCGCAGCGCCGGGTCTTCCTCATTGTGCAGGGTCTCGAGCACGAGACGCACGCAGTCGACGCGCAGGATCTCCGCCACCTCGCCGGAAAGATTGGCGAGGAAGCCTTCGAAATCGACCGGATCGAGCATCCGCAGCACGGCGCGATGGATCTGGTTGGTGCCGGCGAGGTTCTCGTAGGCCGCGGCGATCACCGAGCGATGCGTGTCCTCGAGCCGGTCGAGCCGCCGCTCCAGCCGCTCCATCGCGACGCCGCGGAGGTCGACGATATTCGCCCCCATCGCGCGTTCGTTCGCCGCGATCAGCGCCCGCATCAGGTCACGATCCTCGAGGATCATGTCGGGGTCGGAGATGATCTTTTCACGCAGCTCAGCTGCGAATGCCGTATCGCTCATGCCTGCCTCTCGATCAGCGGGTTACACGCAAATTGACACAGATTCTGGTTAAATGCAGGTTAAATTTCGAACAAAAGAAAAACGGCCCGCCGCGATGACGGGCCGTTTTCCTTGCCCATTGCGGGATCAGAGGATCTTCTGGCCGGTCTTCGCCCAGTCCTTCAGGAACTGGTCGAGCCCCTTGTCGGTAAGCACGTGGTTCGCCATCGCCTTGATCACGGCGGGCGGCGCGGTGATCACGTCGGCGCCGATCTTCGCGCATTCGGTGATGTGGTTCACGTTGCGGATCGAGGCGGCGAGGATTTCCGTCTTGAAATCGTAATTGTCGTAGATCGTGCGGATATCGTCGATCAGCTCGACGCCGTCGAGATTGATGTCGTCAAGCCGGCCGATGAAGGGGGAGATGAAGCTCGCCCCGGCCTTCGCGGCGAGGATCGCCTGCGCCGCCGAGAAGCACAGAGTGACGTTGACCATATGGCCCTCGGATGCGAAAGCCTTGCAGGCGGTCAGGCCATCCCAGGTGAGCGGCACCTTGATCGCGATGTTGGAGGCGATCTTGGCGAGCTTGAGCCCTTCTTCGATCATGGCCTTGGCCTCGGTGGCCACGACCTCGGCCGAGACCGGGCCCGAAACCATGTCGCAGATTTCCTTCGTGACCTCGAGGATGTCGCGCCCCGATTTCAGGATCAGCGAGGGGTTGGTGGTCACACCATCGACCATGCCGAGATCGTTCAGTTCCTTGATCGCCGCGACGTCGGCGGTATCGACGAAGAATTTCATGAGGGCCCTCCAGAGCAGCTTTTGCGCGCGAAATAGCGCAAACGGCCGGCTTTGGCGAGAGCGGAAACCGCGTCGGGGGGCGCTGCCCCCCCTGCCCCCCCGGAGTATTTCGGCCAAGAAGAAGGGGAGTTTTCTTCTTGGCGAAAATACTCCCGCCGGAGGCATCGAAAGTTTTGCCGATGTCTGAGGTCGGGTTCTTCGAGGCGGGCGCGCGCGTCGCGGTGCTGACGGCCGAGCCGATCGGGCGGCCGCTCGACTATCTCGCGCCGGAGGGGGGCTGTTTCCCCGGCGCTTTCGTCGAGGTGCCGCTCGGGCCGCGGCGCGTGGTCGGCGTGGTCTGGGGGCCGGGCGCGGGCGATTTCGACGCGGCGAAGCTGCGATCGGTGGCGCGCGTGCTCGACGTGCCGCCGATGCGAGCGGAGCTGCAGCAGTTCCTGCTCCGGATGTCCGACTACACGATGACCTCCCTGCCCGGGGTGCTGCGGCTTGCGACCCGGGTGCCGGGGCTGTTCGATCCGCCGGGTGCGCGGAAGATCTATCGCCTCGGCGGCACGCCGCCCGCGAAGCTGACCGAGGCGCGCGAGCGGGTGCTCGAGGTGCTTTCCGATCACGGCGGGGCGGGGTTTTACCTGAGCGAACTCGCCCAGCTGGCCGGCGTCACGCCGCAGGTGGTGAAGGGGCTCGTGAAGCTCGGCGCGGTGGAGGAGGCCGAGCAGCCGCGCGACCTGCCCTGGCCGCATCTCGACCCGACGCTGCCGGGCAAGGCGCTTTCCGAGGATCAGGCGGCAGCGGCAGAGGCGCTGCGTGCGAGCGGCGGCGATTTCGGCGTGACGCTGCTCAAGGGCGTCACCGGCTCGGGCAAGACCGAAGTCTATCTCGAGGCGGTGGCCGACTGCCTGCGCCGGGGGCGGCAGGCGCTGGTGCTCCTGCCCGAAATCGCGCTCACGACCGAATTCCTCGCCCGCGTCGAGGCGCGGTTCGGCGCGCGCCCCGGCGAATGGCATTCGGGCGCGACGCAGGGCGAGCGGCGCCGGCTCTGGCGGATGGTGGCCGAGGGCGGCTGCCAGATGGTCGTCGGCGCGCGTTCGGCGCTGTTCCTGCCGTTCCGCGACCTCGGCCTGATCGTCGTCGACGAGGAGCACGACAGCTCCTACAAGCAGGAGGAGGGCGCGATCTACAACGCGCGCGACATGGCGGTGCTGCGCGCCTCCTTCGCCGGGGCGCAGGTGGTGCTCGCCTCCGCCACGCCCTCGCTCGAAAGCTGGGTGAATGCGGAGGCGGGGAAGTATCGCCGCCTCGATCTCGCCGCGCGCTTCGGCGCCTCGGAACTGCCCGAGATGCGCCCGATCGACATGCGCGCGGAACGGATCGAGAGCGCGCACTGGATCTCGCCGAGCCTCGTCGGCGCGGTTCAGGCGACACTCTCGCGCGGCGAACAGGCGATGCTCTTCCTCAATCGCCGCGGCTATGCGCCGGTCACGATCTGCCGCGCCTGCGGCTATCAGATCGGCTGCGATCATTGCGACGCGCGGATGGTCGAGCACCGGTTCCTCAAGCGCCTCGTCTGCCACCAATGCGGCGAGACGAAGCCGATCCCCACCGCCTGCCCGCATTGCGGCGTCGAGGGCAAGCTCGCCCCGGTCGGCCCCGGCGTCGAGCGGCTGGCCGATGAGGTGGCGGAACGCTTCCCCACGGCGCGCTGCGCTGTGCTCTCCTCCGATCTCTTCGGCTCGGCCCGCGCGCTGAAGGAGGCGATCGCGGATATCGCCGCGGGGGGCGCCGACATCATCATCGGCACGCAGATCGTGGCGAAGGGGCATAATTTCCCCAGATTGACCCTCGTCGGCGTGATCGACGCCGATCTGGGGTTGCAAGGCTCCGACCTGCGTGCGGCGGAAAAGACTTTCCAGCTGATGCGGCAGGTGGCGGGGCGCGCGGGGCGCGCCGAGCGGCCGGGCCTAGCGCTCTTGCAGACCTGCCAGCCCGAGCATCCGGTCATCCGCGCCATTCTGGGGGGCGACGAGGAGGCCTACTGGCGCGCCGAGGCCGCCGCGCGGCAGGCTGCGGGCGTGCCGCCCTATGGGCGGATGGCGGGGATCATTCTTTCCGGGCCCGAGGTTGCGCCGCTTTTCGAGATCGGCAATGCGCTCTTGCAGCGGCAGGCGCCGCTGGCCCGGATCGGTGCGCAGCTTTTCGGCCCGGCGCCGGCGCCGATCGCGCGGGTGCGCGGGCGGCACCGGGTGCGGATGCTGATCAAGGCGGAAAAGGGCGCGCCGCTGCAGGGCGCGATCCGTGCCTGGCTGCGGGGGATGAAGCTGCCGAATGCCGTGCGGCTTGCGATCGACATCGACCCGCAGAGCTTCCTTTAACAGGCGCCGACCGGCGCCTTCGCCCCGCGCTGATCGAGCAGAAAATCGGTCGTCACCGCGCCGATCCACATGCAGAAAAGCGCAAGCCAGGCAGTCGCGGCAAAGACCGAGGTGCCGGTGACGCCATTGCCGATCGCACAGCCCCCGGCGAGCATCGCGCCAAAGCCCATCAGCACCGCGCCGATCATCGAGCGGCGCATCACCGGCACGGAATCGAAGGCCTGCCAACGGAACTCGCGCGCGAGAAGCGAGGCGCCAAGCGCGCCGAGCACCACCCCCGGCACGAGGCCGACGTCGAATTCGAGCACCGCGTTGCGGTCGAGAAAGAACATCAGCGTATTCGCCGAGGGGCCGGAGAAGGTGACCGAGGTCACCGGTACCGGGTCGAAGGCGACCTGCGCGAGATGCCAGGTCAGCCCCCAGCCGACGGCCACGGCAAAACCGACGCCCGAGGCGAAGATCAGCACCTTCGCCCCGATCCGGTTGCGCAAGGACAGCCCCAGCGCCAGCGCGGCGGTGCCAAGCCCCAGCGCCAGCCCCGCCCATTGCGGCAGATGCAGGAGCGCAAGCAGGCTCACATTCTCCGCCCCGGTGATCCAGAGGCTGGCGAGCCGGTCGCGCAGCGGCGCGAGAATGCCGTGCAGGCTCATCTGCGCGGTGACCGCAAAGATCAGCCCCGAGACGACCGAGCGCAGATTGCCGGTCGAGGCGAGCACCAGAAGCCGCCCGGAACAGCCGCGCGAGAGCACCATGCCGACACCGAAGACGAGCCCGCCGATCACCGCGCCCGACCAGCTGCCCGGCACCGACATCATCCTACTGTCGGCGGCGCGAAAGAACCCCAGCATCTGCGCCAGCTGCACCCAGACCATCGCGGTGGAAAAGGTCAAAAGCCAGACCGAGACCTTCGGCCCGAGCGATCCGCGCGCGAACTCCACCGTCGCCGCGCGCAGGCAGAAATTCGAGCGCTGCGCCGCCACGCCGAAGATCACCCCGGTGATCAACCCGAAAAGCGCCGCGGCGGGCGCCTCGCCGATCCGCTCGACCAGTGCAACGATGTCCATGATCCTCCCTCGCCTCCCCGCGATCTCCTCCGCCACCATCCTATGCGAATTCCTGCATGGTTCCGAGTCACTCCTGCAGCGCCCTTGACCTGAAGGGCCGAACGCGCCATTGCCTCGGCAAAAGGAGACGCCGATGCCGACCTTCACCGCCTTCACCACGCTCGACGACCGCGACCGCGCCGATGCGCTCGCCGAACTGATCGAGGATCTCGATCCCGCGCCCTATGGCGTCGGCGTCTTCGAGATCGAGGACGGATCGGAGCGTTGGGAGGTCGGCGCCTATTTCACCGAGGCGCCCGACGAGATCGCGCTTGCGCTGCTGGGGCTGTCGCATGGGGCCGCGCCCTTCGCGATCTCGGAGCTGCCGGAGACCGACTGGGTCGCCCATGTGAAGCGCGAGCTGGCGCCTGTCGAGGCCGGGCGCTTCTTCGTCTATGGCAGCCATGACGCCGAGAAAGTGCCCGCGGAGGCCGTGCCGCTCTTGATCGAGGCGGCGATGGCCTTCGGCACCGGGCATCACGGCACCACGCTTGGCTGCCTCACCGCGCTCGACCGGCTCGACCGCGAGGGGCTGCGCGCACATCGCGTGGCCGATATCGGCTGCGGCACCGCGGTGCTCGCGATGGCGGCGGCGAAGATCTGGCCCGAGACGGTGCTCGCCTCCGACATCGACCCGGTGGCGGTGGAGACCGCGGCGGCGAACGTGAAGGCGAACGGGCTCGAGGGGCGGGTGATCTGCCTCGAGGCGGCGGGCTTCGGCCACCCGGAGCTGCAGGCGGGCGCGCCCTATGACCTGATCTTTGCCAATATCCTGAAGGCGCCGCTGATCGCGCTCGCCCCCGATATGGGGCGGTTCTGCGCCGAATCGGGGCATGTCATTCTTTCGGGAATCCTGCATGCGCAAGCGGATGAGGTGATTTCCGCTTACGTGGCGGAAGGGTTTACCCTCGTTTCGCGCAACGAATTCGGCGATTGGACGACATTGGTGCTGCAGCGGCGATAATGCCATAATTGCCTGCTCGCGAGACCGCCGCAATTCAGACATAATCCATTAAGTCCTTGTTAGGCATGACTTGTCATGCTGATGGCAGGCAATGTGGAGAGTGTGATGAGCGACCAGGGATTGAAGTCTTTCGAGAGCCGTCTGGCCCAGATCGACAAGATTCACGCCGCCGGCGGCGCCTTCGAGGCGACGGGGGCGCTGGGAAGGGCCTATTTCGACTCCGTCCGGCCGAAACAGCGCAAGCATCTGCCGCTGCGGGCGATCGCGCTGCTGTTCTTCGGGGTGCTGCTGTTCAAGGGGGCGCTTTTCGCGCAGCTCGGCGCCGCGGCCTATGATACGCGGGTGGCCACGCTCGCCTCCGGCAGCATGGTCGAGCAGATCGGCGGCTGGGTGCTGAAGGCGGATCCCGCCACCCAGGTCATCGGCGGGCTGATCCACGCGATCCTGTTCTGAACGATCGCGACAAACCGGGTTTCAGACAAGCGAAAGGGCCGCGCGGCACTGCCAGCGCGGCCCTTCACTGTGCGGCGCACATTTCAGTGCCGGATATGGTCGGCGTCGTAGCGGGTCAGACCGATATCGGTCAGCTCGCGATCGCTCAGCTTGGCAAGCGCATTGCGGGTCACGCGGGCATCGTTCCAGGCGACGACGGCGTCGATCAGCTTCGAGAACAGGCCGTGGCTGCTCGCGCGGCCCAGCATGCGGTCGGTATCAAAGGCGGACATGGTGCAGATCCTTCATAAACTGCAAATTTTCTGGGCATTACCCCTACGAGGGCGCAGATAGAACGGGCGCATCGAGAACACAAGCGCACCAGGGGCAGGCCGGACATGCAGAAAATGCATGCCATGACAGGTGGTTAACGGGTTCGTGACAGGGTTTCGGCGAAATGCCGGATTGCCTCGTCATTCTGTCGCAAGCGCCCCCGTTTCATGACAGCGTTTCGCCTGCCAGGGGCCCGAAGCGGCAGGGGCGTTAACCCGCCGCCTTCCGGCTTTCCGCTTTGCGATGTTCCCTTTTCGTGCTAGTCGTTGGAAAAATGCCACAGCAGGCGGCCGCCAGATGCCGCGAAAACCGGGCAAACGAGCGGAAGTGACGACAGAATGCGTGTGATCGGAATCGACCCGGGGCTGCGCAACCTCGGCTGGGGCGTGATCGAGATGGAGGGCGCGCGTCTGCGCCACATCGCGAACGGCATCATCCATTCCTCGGGCGAGGATCTCGCCAAGCGCCTCGTCGTGCTGCACGCCGGGCTGACCGCGGTGATCGCGACCCATGCGCCCGAGGCCGCGGCGGTGGAACAGACCTTCGTCAACAAGGACGCGGTGGCGACGCTGAAGCTTGGCCAAGCGCGCGGCATCGCGCTGCTCGTGCCGGCGCAGGCGGGGATTGAGGTCGGCGAATACGCGCCCAATGCGGTGAAGAAGGCCGTCGTCGGCGTCGGCCATGCCGACAAGGCGCAGGTGCAGCACATGGTGCGCCACCAGCTGCCCGGCGTCAGTTTCGAGGGGCCGGACGATGCCGATGCGCTCGCGATCGCGATCTGCCACGCCCATCACCTGCAATCGGCGCAGCGCACGAACGCCGCGATGCTCGGCCGCGGCGCGCTGGAGATCACCGGCGGCCAGGCCCGGATCCGGAGGGCGCCGCGATGATCGGGCGGATCGCCGGCACCATCCTGCACCGCGCGATGGATCACGTGCTGATCGACGTGCGCGGCGTGGGCTATATCGTCCATGTCTCGGCGCGCACCGCCTCGAACCTGCCGCCGGTGGGTGAGGCCTGCGCGCTTTATACCGACCTGCTCGTGCGCGAGGATCTGCTGCAGCTTTTCGGCTTTCCGACGCTTTATGAAAAGGAATGGCACCGACTGCTGACCTCGGTGCAGGGCATCGGCGCGAAGGCCTCGCTTGCGATCCTCGGCACGCTCGGCGCCGAGGGGCTTGGCCGCGCGATCGCGCTTGGCGACTGGTCGGCGGTGAAAGCCGCCCCCGGCGTCGGCCCGAAACTGGCGCAGCGCGTGGTGCTGGAGCTGAAGGACAAGGCCCCCACGGTGATGGCGATGGGCGCCTCGCTCACCGTCGACACCGCCCCCTCGGAGGAGGTGATCGAGGCGGCGCCGAAGCCCCGCACCCGCCCCGCCCCCGCCGCGACGCCAAGGGTGAATTTCACCGCCGAGGCGCTCAGCGCGCTCACCAATCTCGGCTACAACCCGTCAGAGGCCGCCGCCGCCGTGGCCGAGGCAAGCCAGAACCCCGAGGCCACCGACACCGCGAAACTGATCCGCACCGCGCTGCGCCTGCTTGCACCGAAGGACTGATCCCTTCATCTTGCCCGAAATACCTCGGGGTGCGGGGCGGTGCCCCGCGACGCCCCCCCCAGGGCCGGA
>NZ_JBFXGV010000066.1:0-11251 GCF_050177655.1 Paenirhodobacter sp. | reverse complement strand
CCGCCGCCTTGCCGCAGATCGGACAGCTCATGCGCGCCCCTCCAGAAGGCCCGCAAGCGCCACGCGGTCACGTTTGCGCACCAGCTCGTAAAGGCCAAGCGGCGTCCAGCCGGCGAGGCTCGTTTCCGCCGCCTCGCCCTTGAAGGCGACGCGCAGCTGCTGTTCGAGCGTGGCGCGGTCGCGCTTTGGCATCGGGGCGAAATCGACGACGACCTGACCGCCGAGGCCGCGCAGGCGCAGCTGCCGCGGCAGGTCGCGCGCGGCGGCGATATTGGCCTTCAGGCTCGCCGCGGGCGAAGTGTCGGGCCCGGTGTTCACGTCGACCGCGATCAGCGCGCGGGTCGGTTCGATCATCATGTGGCCGCCGCCGGGCAGCGCCACGCGCGGCGAAAGGATCGCATCGACCGCCTCGAGCACGCCATGCGCCTCGAACCCTTCGACCACCTCGTCGGGCGCGGGATCGGCCCATTCGCGCCAGGCCTCTTCCTGCGGTCCGGGCGCATCGACCAGAAGCTCGGGCGCGCCGGAAAGATCGTCGAGCACCGCCTCGGCGAGCGCGCGGGTGCCCGAGATTTCCTCGACGATGTCGCCCTCCTCCGCGCCCTCGCAGGCCGAACGCAGGATCAGCCCCATCTCGGAGCCCGCCATCGCGCCGGCGGCAAGGCTTTGCAATTCTTCGCGAATCTCTTCGTCATGGATGCGGCGGGAGACGTTGATCCCCGGCGCGCCGGGGGTGACGATGCCGTAGCGCCCCTTGAAGAGGAGCCGCGTCGTGACCGGCAGCGCCTTGCCCGGCTCGGTCCCGCCGGAGACCTGGACGAGCACCGATTGCCCGGGGGCGAGGCCCTTCGCGTCGCGCAGGAACCCCTTTTCGCCGCCCGGCAGGGTGACGAAGACACCGCCCTGCCCCTTCATCTGCCGCTCGATCCGGCCGCGGCAGATCGCGCCCGGCGCAAGCGCCACCGCGTCGGAGCTGTCGACGATCAGATCCTCAAGCTGGCCATCGACCATCAGCGCGGCGGCCTCGAGCCCGTGGAGCTCCCCCAGAACGACGATGCGGCCTTTCATGCGACCTCCTCGCAACGGATGCCGGCGGCGGCGAGCAGCGTCGCGGTTTCCGCGAGCGGCAGGCCGACGACGCCGGTGAAGGATCCCTGGATCCAGGGGATGAAGGCGCCGGCGCGGCCCTGGATGGCGTAGCCGCCGGCCTTGCCCTGCCACTCGCCGCAGGCGAGATAGGTGTTCACGTCTTCGTTCGAGAGCGGGCGGAACCGCACCACGGTATCGACCAGCCGCTCGCGCAGCCCGGTGGCCGAGCGCACGGCGACGGCGGTCAGAACGTGGTGGCGACGGCCCGAAAGCAGCCAGAGGAACTCGGCCGCCTCCTTTTCATCGGCGGGCTTGCCGAGGATGCGGCGCCCGCAGGTGACGGTGGTATCGGCGCAAAGCACGACCTCATCCGCGGCACAGTCGAGCACCGCGGCCTTTTCCCGCGCCATGCGCGCGACATAGTCGCGGGGCGGCTCGCCCTTGCGCGGGGTCTCGTCGATGTCGGGGGCGCGGATCGCGGCGGGCGTCAGCCCGAGCTGGGCCAGAAGCTCGCGTCGCCGCGGGCTCGCGGAGCCGAGGATCAGCTTCACTTGAACCGGTAGTTGATACGACCCTTCGACAGGTCATAGGTGTTCATTTCCACCTGAACCCGGTCGCCGGCCAGAACACGGATGCGGTTCTTGCGCATCTTGCCTGCCATATGCGCGATGATCTCATGGCCGTTTTCCAGCTCGACCCTGAACGTCGCATTCGGCAGGAGTTCCTTCACGACGCCGGGGAATTCGAGCATTTCTTCCTTGGCCATGGTCACTCCAGTTGGGACGCCCGCTGGATTCCGCGGGCGCGGGATAAATGCGCCCGCAAGCGGCAAATATCAAGGCCAATGTCAAGGATTGCGGGGCTTTTCCCGCGCAATCTCGATCTGCGTCGCGCGCATGAGCTGTTCGGGCCAATGCGCGAAGGTCAGCACCGCGCCATTCGAGCGGCTCTCGATCACCCGGTCGATGTCGACCTTCGCGCTGACCCAGCCCGGCTCGTCGATCAGCCCCTCGGCGATCACCCCGGTCTCGGGCCAGCCGGTATCGGGCGGGCCGTAGATCGCGGCGGCGCCGTGGTTCTCGTCGACGGCGGGGCACCAGGGCGACAGCCCGACGACCGCCGCATGCACGACGACGCATTGATTTTCGAGCGCGCGCGCCATCGCGCCGATGCGCACCCGCGAATAGCCCTCGATCGCGTCGGTGCAGGAGGGCACGAGCAGGATCTCGGCGCCCATCTCGCACAGGCTGCGCGCGAGCAGCGGGAATTCGCTGTCATAGCAGATCAGCACGCCGATCTTGCCGATCCCGGTCTCGAAAAGCGTCATCCCCGTGCTGCCGTCGATGCCCCAGAGCTCGCGCTCGAACCGGGTCATGATCGCCTTGTCCTGCGCGCCGACGCGCCCCGAAGGGCCCATCAGCACGGCGCGGTTGCGCAGCGCGACGCCCTCGCGCGCGGGGCCCGAGGGGGTGAGGATGTAAAGGCCGAATTCGATCGCGAGCCCTTCGATCAGCGCCTCCATCGCCGGGCGGTGGCGCAGCACCTCCGCCACGGCAAGGTCGAGATCGGCCGCCACCTCGGCACCGCCGAGCGCCGCAAGCTCCATCGCCGCATATTCCGGAAACACCATCAGATCGGCGCCGCGCAGCGCCGCCCCCTGCACCCAGGCCCGGATCTTCGCCGCATAGGCCTCCCAATCCGCGATCTGGTCGAGCGGATAGGCGGCGGCGGCCAGCGTGACATGTCTCATAGCTTACGCCCCCAGAATTGCAGCGATTTCTCGCTTTGCCGATCCTCGCCGAGATCGGTCCATTTGAAATGCGCCACGGTGCCGCGCATCGGGGCGTAGCCGCGCTTTCGCCAGAAGGCGTCGAGCGGGCGATAGCCCTCGGGGCGCAGCGGATGATCCGCGGGCCGGATCACCGAACAGAAGGCGGAAAAGGAACGGCCAAGCGCGCGGGCGTGATCCTCGCGCGCGTCGAAAAAGGCGTGGCCAAGCCCCCTGCCCCGGTAATCGGGCAAAAGCACCGACTCGGCGCAGTAGAAGACATCGGTGAGCTTCAGCCCGGTCTCCGCGAAGGGGGCGGCGAAATCCTCGGCGTGATCCTCGAGCGGCGTGCCGGTGGCCGCCCCCACAAGCCGCGCGCCGTCGAAGGCGCCGACGACCAGCGCCGCCGCCGACTTGCGGTAGCTTTCGAGGTATTTGCGTTCGTAGTCGAGCGAGCCGTCGTAGAGATAGGGCCAGTCGCGAAACACCGCGATGCGCAGCGCCGCCATATCGTCGAGCGCGGCATCGAGCGCTTCCCCGGTGAGACGGCGGATCTCCATCACGAGACCTGACGGATCCAGTCGGCGAGATTGTAATAGGTGGTCACCCGCGAAATCTTGCCATCCTTGAGCGAGAAGAAGCTGCCCGCGGGCAGAACGTAGCCCTGGCCGCGCGCCTCGGGCAGGCCGTCGTCGGTCTCCAGATAGGTGCCGTGCACCACGAATTCCGCCGCCGCCCGCGTGCCCGCGTCATTCGCCATCACCACGAGATCGGCGAGATGCTCGCGGTAGCAGCGCGTCATATGGGCGTTGAAGGCGCGGAAGGCCTCCACCCCGCGGCGGATCTGCCCCTCGTTCACGTGATGCTCGAAGTCATCGGACAAAAGCGCCTCCATCGCCGCGGTCTCCCCGGCGTTGAAAGCGTCGTAATAGGCCGAGATCACGGCGAGGGCATGGGTGCGGGGCATCGTTCACTCCCTGGGGGGGCCAAAGCGTTTCAGGATATGGTCGCGGATCTGGTCGCGGGTCTGCCGATAGGCGGCGAGGCGCGCCTCTCGCCCGTCGCCGATCCCGGTCGGGTCCATGATCGGCCAGTAGTCGACCTCGAGGTGGTTGTAGCGCGCCAGCTCCTGCGCCTGGCGCAGCGAGGCCGGGGTGAGCGCGATCACCAGATCGAAGGCGCCGAGGTCATCGCCCCATTCCTGCAGCTCGTGGAAGGAGCGCGCCCGGTGGCGTTGCAGATCGACGCCGATCTCGGCGCAGACGGCGATGGTGAAACCGTCGATCTCCATCTCCGATTTCACGCCGACCGACTGAACGTAGACCTCGCGGCCGTAGAACTTCTTCATCATCCCTTCGGCCATCGGCGAGCGCGTGGCGTTGTAGTCGCAGCAGAACAGGACCGAATGGGGGAGAGCGGGCATCACTTTACCGGGCTGAGGGCACAGACGAGGGTGAAGAGACGGCGGGCGGTGTCGATGTCGATCTCGGCCTTGCCCTCGAGGCGCTCCTGCAGGATGCGCGCGCCCTCGTTGTGGATGCCGCGGCGCGCCATGTCGATCGCCTCGATCTGGGAGGGCGGGAGCTTCTTCACCGCCTCGAAATAGCTTTCGCAGATCTGGAAGTAGTCCTTGATCGCCTGCCGGAAGGGGCCAAAGGAAAGATGGAACTCCGCCACCTTCTCGCCGGCCTCGGTCGAGGTGTCGAACACGAGCCGCCCGTCGCGCACGGCAAGCAGCAGCGCGAAGGGCCCCTCGGGCGCGGCGATGCCCTCGCGCCCGGGGATGGCGAAGCTGTTGTCCTCCAAGAGGTCATAGACCGCGACGCGACGCTCCTGCTCGATCTCGGGCGTGGGTGCGGGCAGGCCAGAATCGTCGATCTCGAGACGGGTGATTCTCTGGCTCATGTCAGATCTCCTCCGGGCAGGCGATCAGGGTCGGACCATGCGGCATGGCACTCAGCGCCTTGCCGGCCCGCGTCTTGAACTGCGCAAGCGGGAGCGCAGGCGAAACCCGTTCGAACGCGCTCAGTTCCCAATAGAGGAGGAATGCGTCATCCGTCTGCGTCGAGGCCGGACGAAGACGCGGGTCCGGATGCCCGCCGCGGCGCCCCGGAGGAGTGATCGCCGCAAGCCGCCCCTTGAGCACGACCTTGCCCACGTCGATACCCGGCGCCCCCCCGCCCGTCGACGAGGCCGCGATCCAAACATATCCCTCCCCGCTCAGGTCGAGCCCCAGAAGGAGTTCGGTCGCATTAGACCCGAAAGCGACACGCCCTTCGCGCTCGAACGTCTCCATCGCCGAGGGTAGATGCACGGCAGGCACGGGGCACAGAAGACAGAACATCACGCCCCCCCTTCGTTCAGCGCGTCGAGGCGGGCGCGCACGGAAAGCCCGTGCGCCTCGAGGCTTTCGGAGTTCGCCAGCGTCTCGGCCGCGGGGCCGATCGCGCGCAGCGCCTCGGGCGTCATCTTCGCAAGCGTCGTGCGCTTGAGGAAATCCATGACGTTGAGCCCCGAGGAGAACCGCGCCGAGCGCGCCGTGGGCAGAACGTGGTTCGGCCCGCCGACATAGTCGCCGATCGCCTCGGGCGTCCACTGACCAAGGAAGATCGCGCCGGCATGGGTGATCTCGAGGCTCAGCGCCTCCGGATCCGCGACGCAAAGTTCGAGGTGCTCGGGCGCAACGCGGTTCGAAAGCATCGCCGCCTCGCTCAGATCGCGGGTGACGATCACCGTGCCGAAATCCTCCCAGCTCGCCCCCGCGATCGCGCGCCGCGCGAGGGTTTCGAGGCGCTTTTCCACCGCCGCGGTCACCGCGCGCGCGAAATCGGCGTCGGGGGTGAGCAGCAGCGCCTGCGCCGACTGGTCATGCTCGGCCTGGCTGAGCAGGTCGATCGCCACCCAGTCGGGGTTCGCCGTGCCATCGGCGATGACGAGGATCTCCGACGGCCCGGCGATCATGTCGATGCCGACCTTGCCGAAGACGCGCCGCTTCGCCGCGGCGACGAAGGCATTGCCCGGGCCGGTGATCTTGTCGACCGGCGTGATCGTCGCGGTGCCATAGGCGAGCGCCGCCACCGCCTGTGCGCCGCCGATGCGATAGACCGCATCGACGCCGGCCAGTTCCGCGGCGAGCAGCACCAGCGGATTGACCACGCCATCGGGCGTCGGACAGGTGATGACGAGGCGTTCCACCCCCGCGACCTTCGCCGGGATCGCGTTCATCAGCACCGAGGAGGGATAGGAGGCAAGCCCGCCCGGAACGTAAAGCCCCGCCGCCGAAACCGGCGTCCAGCGCCAGCCGAGCTCGGCCCCGGTGGGCTCGGCCCAGCGTTCCTCCAGCACCGGCATCTGGCGGGCGTGATAGGCGCGGATCCGCTCGGCCGCGAGTTCGAGCGCGGCGCGCTCCGCCGCCGGCACGCGGGCGATTTCCGCCGCGATCTCGGCCTTGGAAAAGGCGAGCGTCTCCGGCGTGAGCGCCAGCCGGTCGAATTTCGCGGTATAGTCGATCACCGCATCGTCGCCCCGCGCGCGGACATCGGCGATGATCGCGGCGACGGCGGCGTCGACATCGGGGCTGTCCTCGCGCTTCATCCCCAGAAGCGCGGTGAAGCGGGCTTCGAAATCGGCGTCGGTGGTGGTGAGGAAATGCGGCATCGGGAGGCTCCTTCTTGCCTTCGGCTTAAGGCCTTGCCGCGCCCGGGGCAAGCATTCGTGGGCACAACGCGGGCGGCGATGCCGGGGCTGCCACGGGCAGCCCGTTCGACGGGGCCGCCTTGCACCGCAAGGCGGCTTCCTCCCGTCTCACCCCGTGAGGTATTTCAGGCAAGATGAGGGAGGGTCAGCCGAGATCCTTGACCATCGGATGGCCGAGGATCCAGCGGCCCTCGCGCGCGGGGCCGGCGGCGTGCCAGCCGTGGTGGCGGTAGAAGGCGAAGGCGGTCGCGGTCGCCGTGAGCCGGCCGCGGGGGCGCCCCATCGCGACGAGCTCGGCCTCCATCGCGGCCAGCAGCGCCGCGGAACAGCCCTGCCGGCGGGCCTCGGGGTGGACGTAAAGGAGCGTGATCTTGCCCTCCTCGAGGGCGAGCCCCGCCCATTCGATCGCGCCCACCGCCTCGATCCGGTCATGCCCGGCGACGTAAAGCCGCCCGCCCGGAGCGGCGATCATCGCGGCGACGCCCTCGGGCGTCTTGTTGGCAAGCCAGTTCACGAGACGCGCGGGGTCACCCTGGTGATCGGCGGCGCAAAGTTCGGTGATCGAGGCGATCAGCACCTCGGAGATGCGCGCGGCATCCTCGGGGCGCGCGGGGCGGATCATTCGGGATGCCGGGGCGCCTGCCCCGAAACCGCGCGATAGGGGCGCGTCACGTCGCGCAGATCGACCTCGAGGCATTCGGCCGAGACCGCGATCGCGCCATCGCCCGCGAGCGTCAGGATCACCCGGCCCGCCGGTTCCTCGCCCGGCTCCCAGCCGAGATCGAGGAGCGAAAGCACGAGATCGCCGTCGCGCCGGTCGAAGCCCTGCGAGGCGACGCCGGTCACGCCCGCGATCACGAGCAGCGACTGCACCCGCTCATAGGGGCGTTTTTCCGCCTCCGCCGCAGGCTTGTCCTCCCAGCGGAAGCGGTTGAGAAGGAGGGCGAGGCGGCGCGATTTCGCCTCCCAGCGGATCTCGGTGACGGGCAGCACCGCATCCTGCACCAGCGCCGCGATCACGCCGAGATCCTCGGCCGTCTCGGCGCGCAATGCGAGCGGCCCCTCGGCGCCATCGGCGAAGCTTGCGTCAGTCATTCTGCCTCCTGCGGAAGCCTGGCGAGCTGCGCCGCTTCCCATTCCCGGTAGCTCGTCCCGTCTTCCGTTTTCCATTGCTCGAAACCACTGTTGCCATACCCCAGGATTGCGCCAGACGCGCCAGAAGGAGTCGGGAATGCGTAAGGTTCGGCAAAGCGGAGCCGGTCGCCGTCCTCCACCAGAACCCCCCTTTCGAAAAGTTCCTTGCGCAGCTTTTTGACCGTCGGATGCCTGGCGTCATCAATCTTGCCGCGTGTGAATGAGCCCTTCTCGACGACGAACTCGCCGTTGACGAGGCGAACCCTCGCATCCGCACCAGTGCCTTTCCCTCTGATGAAAAAGACCGGATCATTTTCTGCGGCGCGCCTCGGATCACCGATGTTGGGTTCGTTCCGCGCGCTATCGACGAACACGTCGATGCGCAAGGCCGGCAGCACGATGAAGAGGGTTGCGAGAAACTCCTCCATATTCGCCTGCGCCGCCTCCGAAAGCCCGGGCCGTGCGGGCACATTGGCATTGGCGAGCGGAACGCGGCGGATCCGCTTCGCCTCCTCGATCAGCCGCGCTTCGAGGTATTTCACATGCGCCTTGTGCAGGTTGTTCGCCTGCGTGGTGATCAGCGCCGCATGGGTCCAGAAGTCCTTCTCGACGTCATGGGTGCGGATCCGCTGCGCGACATTCTCGCTCTCGCCGATATAGGCGCGCGGGCCGGTCTCGTCCTCGCCCAAGAGCACATAGACGCCGGTATGCCGCGCGGCCGGGCGCACCAGCGCCTGCGCGATCTGCGTGCGCGGGAAATAGAGCACATGGCCGGTCCAGTTGAACACTTCCGCCGTCTGCATCCCCTCGGGATTGCCGTCGATGAAGAAGAGTTCGAGCGACCGCCCCTGTGCCGTCATTCGCCCTGCACCCGTTCGATATGGGCGCCCACCGCGCGCAGCTTTTCCTCGACCCGCTCATAGCCGCGGTCGAGGTGATAGACGCGGCTCACCATCGTCTCGCCCTCGGCGGCGAGCCCGGCGAGGATCAGCGAGACGGACGCGCGCAGGTCGGTCGCCATCACCGGCGCGCCCTTGAGCTTTTCGACGCCATGCACCGTGGCGTGGCCGCCATGCACTTCGATCCGCGCGCCCATGCGCATCAGCTCGGGCGCGTGCATGAAGCGATTCTCGAAGATCTTTTCCTCGAGCACCGAGGTGCCCTCGGCGGTGGCGAGCAGCGCCATCATCTGCGCCTGCAGGTCGGTGGGGAAGCCCGGGAAGGGTTCGGTCACCACATCGACCGCCTTCACCCGACCGTTCTTGCGCTTGACCTTGAGCCCGGTCGCGGTTTCCTCGACCGAGATCCCGGCGGCGTCGAGCTTTTCGCAGAAGCTTTCGACCAATGCGATCTTGCCGCCGAGGCATTCGACCTCGCCGCCGCAGATCGCCGGGGCGAGCATGTAGGTGCCAAGCTCGATGCGGTCGGTGACGACCGGATGGGTCGCGCCATGCAGCCGGTCGACGCCCTGGATGGTGATCGTCGACGTCCCCTCGCCCTCGATCTCGGCGCCCATCGCGCGCAGACATTGCGCGAGATCGACAATCTCGGGCTCGCGCGCGGCGTTCTTCAGCACCGAAGTGCCCTTCGCCAGCACCGCGGCCATCAGGAAGTTCTCGGTCGCACCGACCGAGGCGAAGCGCATCTCGTGCACCGCGCCCTTCAGCCCGCCGCGGGTCTTCGCATGGAGGTAGCCCTCCTTCAGCTCGATCTCGGCGCCGAGCGCGGTGAGCGCGTCGATATGGATGTCCATCGGCCGCGCCCCGATCGCACAGCCGCCGGGCAGCGAGACGACCGCATGGCCGAGCCGCGCGAGCAGCGGCCCGAGCACGAGATTCGAGGCGCGCATCTTGCGCACGATGTCATAATCGGCGACCGGGTTGATCGCGCCGTGGCAGGAGGTGGCAAGCACCTTGCCCTCCTGCAGCTCGGTCACCTCGGCGCCGAGCGAGGCGAGGAGCTGGCGCATGGTGCGGATGTCGCTCAGCCGCGGCGCGTTGGTGAGCGTCAGCGGCTCCTCGCTCAGCAGCGTCGCCGGCATCAGCGCGAGGCAGGCGTTCTTCGCCCCCGCGATCGGGATCTGGCCGGAAAGCGGCCCGTTGCCGCGCACGATGATACTGTCCACTACTCGTTTCCTTCCGCCTCATCTCCCCCCGCATCCGCGGCCCGCGCGCGCGCCTGCGCCTTGCGCCGCGCCAGATTGGCACGCAGCGCGGCGGCCAGCCGCTCCTCGCGGCTCGCCTCGGAGGGCGCCTTTGCCCGGGTCTTGCCGGGGCCGGTTTCGGGGGTCTTTTCGTTCATGGCCCCCTCTCTAGCCTGTCGGTGAAAATGTGTCGAGAGAAGGTGCAAGTTTGTGCTTGCACGCCTGCGCGATGTCGTCTAATTCCCCGCCCACGGTCGCAGCCGACCAGCGCGGCGCTGCAGTAGCTCAGTGGTAGAGCACTCCCTTGGTAAGGGAGAGGTCGAGAGTTCAATCCTCTCCTGCAGCACCATCCTATCCCCTTGATGTAAAAGAAACCCCTTGTGCTCAAGGCGCTAGTGCCATTCTAAGTGCCAGAACAGGTGCCAGAATGGGGGTATCGATGGCTGCGAAACTTCGACACTGGAAAGAGAAAGACGGGCGCTACTGGGCGCGCATCTCGATCCCGGTCGAGCTTAAACCGTTCTTCAACAACAGGACGCAGCTTACCGAACCGCTTGGGGGAGATCGGCGTCTGGCCGAACGAAACCACCCAGCAGCCGTCGCCCGCCTTCTCGCGCAGATCGAGTGCGCACGCCAGCGTCACGCCGCAACCACCTTTGCCCAAGCCGAAACCGCCAGTAGCGAAGCCCCGGACACCACGCTTCGCGCAATCACCGATGACGATACGCAGCGCGCCGTATGGGACCACTACCAACGCACGCTTGCCAGTGACGCAGAGAAACGGGCCTCGATGCCCACCCCGGCCGAGATCGAGGCGGAATTCGAACGCACCATGCAGCGGATCGAAGCGGGTGAAAGCGATCCTGCGAAGTTCGGCACCTATGCGCCCTTCAACGTTCAGGCGGATTACGAACTGCTAGCCGGAACACGCCACCACGACGAACGGAATCGCGCACGAAGGCTGGCGGCGCTTCGCACCATGCTGATTTCCGGAGAGACACGCCTGGTCGACCCCGCCGTGAAGTCCTTCGTCGAGCAACAACATCTGAATGTCAGCCCGAGTTCGCGTGACTGGCGCGAACTGGCGCTGAAGATCATGCGTGCAGAGATCGAAGGGCTCGAGCGCACTCTAGAACTCGATCAAGGGGTTTTCGACGGCCAACCCAAAGACCCGATCATCAGGCAGCCTACAGCCAAGGCTAAAAAGCCTACCCCCGTTTCATTCCGAGGGCTATTCGCGGATTACATCAAGGCCAAGCAGGCGGAAGGCACCCACCTCGACGGTGGCGCGAACTGGCCTTGTTGCACAAATCGGGTGAGGGATTCACTGCGTGAATCCAGCATGATAGCTGGATGGCATGAGCAGTTGGGCCCCTACGAAGTACAAGACCACGAACTGGTCGGCTTACAATGAAGCGTTG
>NZ_JBFXGV010000065.1:0-11360 GCF_050177655.1 Paenirhodobacter sp. | reverse complement strand
CACCTGGAAATATCCGAGCTGCATCCTGCGCGGCGACGACACCTCGGGCGAGTTCTACTCGATCGCGATCGCGAACAATTATCAGCAGGCCGATACCGGCACGAAGATGGTGCATCTGGGCAAGAACTCCCGGAGCCGCATCGTCTCGAAGGGGATCTCGGCGGGGCAGGCGCAGAACACCTATCGCGGCCTCGTCTCGATGCACCCGAAGGCGAAAAATTCGCGCAATTATACGCAATGCGACAGCCTGCTGATCGGCGACAAATGCGGCGCGCACACCGTTCCCTATATCGAGGTGAAGAACAATTCCTCGCGCGTCGAGCATGAGGCGACCACCTCGAAGGTCGACGACGATCAGCTTTTCTACTGTCGTCAGAGGGGGATGGACGAGGAAGAGGCGGTCGCGCTGGTGGTGAACGGCTTCTGCCGCGAGGTGCTGCAGGCGCTGCCGATGGAATTCGCGATGGAGGCGCAGAGCCTCGTCGCGATCTCGCTCGAGGGGTCGGTCGGGTGAGGCACGCTGACGCAGGTCACGCTTCCTCCGCGCTCCTGCCCCATTTCGGGCAAGATCGGGTGGTCATGTCGCCTCAGGTGACAGACGGGGAAGACCATGACCATCTCGACGGCATCGTTCAACGAGCGGCTCGACCGGATCGAGCGCGAGCGCAGACGGCACAAGGGCCGGATCGTGCTGCATGTCGGTGCGGAAGAGGTCATGGTGAAGACGCTCGAGGACATGTCGGTGAAGATGCAGGGCGCGAAGCGGGCGAAGACCTCGGGTCTCGTGCTGATGATCGCCGGGGTCTTCGGCGTGCTGGCCTTTGCCGCGAGCGTCGCGCTGCGCGCGCGCTTCCTGCCGCTGCCGGCGCCGGAACATGTGCTTGGCGACGTGCCGATGGCGATCGGCATCGGGCTGGGCCTGATCGTCGCCTCGGTGCTCGGCCCGCTTTTCGGGCTGAAGGGCACCTCGGCCTGGATCGCGCAGGCGACGGGCGTGATCTTCGCGGCGGCGACGCTGCACAACCTCGCCTTCTGGGTGCCGGAAGAGGCGAGCCTCGCCTTCACCAAGGACTGGGTGCAGCTGCAGCAAACCGCGACCGCGCCCGATTCGATCGTCTTCCGCGAGAAGATCTTCGCGCTCTGATCCCGGGCGCCAATCCTTCCTGCACGAGCATGACGCGCGTGGCCTCAGGGCTGCGCGCGCTGTCGCGTGCTTTTCCGAAATCTGCCCCGATGCTGTCGTGCGACGGCAGGGCCGCCGCCATCGACTGAGGACGAAAAATGCTCGAAATCAAGAACCTGCACGTCAAACTTGAAGGTGAAGATAAAATTATCCTGAAAGGCGTGAACCTCACGGTCGAGACCGGGAAGGTGCATGCGATCATGGGGCCGAACGGCTCGGGCAAGTCGACGCTGTCCTATGTGCTTTCGGGGCGCGACGGCTACGAGGTGACCGACGGCTCCGCGGTGCTCGACGGGCATGAGCTGCTCGAGATGGAGCCGGAGGAGCGCGCCTCGGCCGGTCTTTTCCTCGCCTTCCAGTATCCGGTCGAGATCCCGGGCGTCGGCAACATGACCTTCCTGCGCACCGCGGTGAACGCGCAGCGCAAGGCGCGCGGCGAGGAGGAGCTCTCCGCGGGCGAGTTCCTGAAAGTCGTGCGAGAAAAGGCGAAGACGCTGAAGATCGACGCCGACATGCTGAAGCGGCCGGTCAACGTCGGCTTCTCGGGCGGTGAGAAGAAGCGCAACGAGATCCTGCAGATGGCGATGCTCGAGCCGAAGATGTGCATCCTCGACGAGACCGACTCGGGCCTCGACGTGGACGCGATGCGGCTCGTCGCCGAGGGCGTGAACGCGCTGCGCGCGCCCGATCGCAGCTTCCTCGTGATCACCCATTATCAGCGCCTGCTTGACCACATCAAACCGGATGTTGTGCATATCATGGCCGACGGCCGCATTATTCAGACGGGCGGGCCGGAGCTGGCGCTTGTCGTGGAAGAGAACGGCTACGCCGACATCCTCAAGGCGCATGGCCTCGCGGAGGGCGTGTGATGGCTGTGGCGCTGAAAGAAAAGCCGGGCGCCGCGCGGATCGCGGCGCTGGCGCTGCCCGAGGGGATGGCGGCGGGGCGGCGTGCGGCGCTTGCGCGGCTCACCGAGATGGGCCTGCCCGGGCGGCGGGACGAATACTGGCGCTGGACCGATGCGGCGGCGCTTGCGGCCGAGGCGCCGGTGCCGGCGGCTGCCACCACCGATGACGAGGCGCCGCTTTTCGATGCGATCGACCGGCTGAAGATCGTCTTCACCGATGGCGTCTTCGATGCCGCGGCCTCGGACGATCTGGCGGGCGCGGGGATCGAGATCACCCGTCTCGCCGGGGCGCCGGAGTTGTCCTGGGCGACCGGGTTCTATGGCACGCTCGAGGCCGCGGGGCAGTCGCCCGTCGCGCGCCCCTTTGCCGCGCTCAACTCTGCGATGGCGAGCGATGGCGTGCTGATCCGCGTCACGGGCAAGGCAACCAAACCCGTGCATCTGATTTATGTCCATAAATCAGAGACCTCCGATCCGATCCTCCACCACTGCGTAAAATTGGAGGAAAACGCGGAACTCACGCTGCTCGAGACCGGCCCGGCCGGGGCGCGGTTCAACAAGGTGCTCGAGGTCGATGTCGGCCGCGGCGCGCGCTTCCACCATATCCGCGCGCAGGGCCGCGACCATGATCGCCGCGCGATCACCCATATCTTCGCGCGCGTCGCGGCGGAGGCATTGTTCAAGAGCTTCACCCTCACCGTGAACGGCGTGCTGACCCGCAACGAATGCGTGATCGACATTCTGGGCGACGATGCGGTGGCCCATGTCGCGGGCGCGGCGCTTGGCGATGGCGCCTTCCTGCATGACGACACCGTCTTCATCACCCATGCGGCCGAGCGCGGCGAAAGCCGGCAGGTGTTCAAGAAGGTGCTGAAACATGGCGCGGTCGGCGTGTTCCAGGGCAAGATTCTGGTGAAGCCCGGCGCGCAGAAGACCGATGGCTATCAGATCAGCC
Organism: Paenirhodobacter sp.; assembly: GCF_050177655.1. Classification (NCBI taxonomy): domain Bacteria; kingdom Pseudomonadati; phylum Pseudomonadota; class Alphaproteobacteria; order Rhodobacterales; genus Paenirhodobacter; species Paenirhodobacter sp. The sequence continues at coordinate 8,315 of NZ_JBFXGV010000065.1, read as the reverse complement.
AGTCGCTTCTGCTCGACGACGACAGCCAGTTTCTCGCCAAGCCCGAGCTCGAGATCTACGCCGATGACGTGAAATGCTCGCACGGTTCCACGACCGGCGCGATCGACGAGACGGCGCTGTTCTACCTGCGCTCGCGCGGCGTGCCGGTGGCCGAGGCGACCTCGCTCCTCGTGCTCAGCTTCGTCGCCGATGCGATCGCCGAGATCGAGGACGAGACGCTTGCGGGCGAGATCGTCGCCCGGCTCGAGGGCTGGCTCGCGCGGCACCGGGGGTAAGGTTCGAATGGCGGCGGTCGACGATATCCTGCGCAGCTATCGCGCGCCGCGGGCGGTGGTGCGGGCGCATTTCGCGCGCCGCCGCTCCGAGGGGCGGGTGTTCTCCTTCCTGATCGCGGCGCTGATCGTGATCCTGATCGGGATGTGGCCCGAACTCGCGCGGCAGAACTACCTTGCGCCCGAGCAGAAGATGCCGGTGCTGGTGATGGGGCGCGCGCTGGCACTCCTCGCCACCGTGCCGGTCTTCTACGCGCTCGCCGCGCTCGGCCCGCTGATCTCGAAGATCTTCGGCGGGCGGGGTGACTGGTATGGCGGGCGGCTGTCGCTGTTCTGGGCGCTCTTCGCGGTCTCGCCCTTGATGCTGTTGCAGGGGCTCGTCGCCGGCTTCATCGGCGATGGGCCGCAGCTGACCGCGGTCTCGCTGGTCGTCTTCGCGGTGTTCCTGTGGTTCTGGCTCGCCGGGCTCACCGTCACCGAATTCGAGCGCGAGGCCCCCTGATGGAGCGTCTGCTCGTCGATCTGGTCTGGCGCTCGCTGCGCGAGCCGCGCTCGGTTGCGCGCTGGCTGATCGCGACGGCCCCCTCGCGCGAGGCGCGTCTGCTGGGCCTTCTGATCGTGATGGCGCTTTCGGCGACCTTCGGCCTGCTGGCGGAGATGCTGTTTTCCTTCGTGACGAAGATCGACCTCGGCGATCTCGGCTCGCCCTTTGCGATGGCCGCGCTGCAGGGCGCGATAATCCTTTACACCGCCTTCGCGATGACCGTCTTCGGGCGGCAGTTCGGCGGCAAGGGGCGGTTCGAGGACGCGCTGCTGCTCGCGGTCTGGATCGAATTCGTGCTGATCGTGGGGCAGGGCGCGCAGATCCTGATCATGGTCTTCTTTCCGCTCGTCTCGACGCTGGGCACGCTCGCGCTTTTCGCGCTGATGTTCTGGCTGCTCGTGCAGTTCACCGCGGCGCTGCATGGCTTCACCAATATCCCCGCGGTCTGGGGCGGGGTGATCGCGGTCTTCTTCGGCTCGGCGCTGGTGCTTGGCGCGGTGATGCTGAGCCTTGGAATCACGCCGCCCTTCGTGGTGGCGCAGTGAAAGGGATGGATGATGTATGACGTGATGCGCGTGCGCGAGGATTTCCCGATCCTGAGCCGCAAGGTGAACGGCAAGCCGCTGGTCTATCTCGACAATGGCGCCTCGGCGCAGAAGCCGCGCTGTGTGATCGAGGCGATGACGCGGTTCTACGAACACGATTATGCCAACGTTCACCGCGGGTTGCACACGCTTTCGACGATCGCGACCGAGGCCTATGAGGGCGTGCGCGGCAAGATCGCGCGCTTCATCGGCGCGCCCTCGGAAGAGGAGATCGTCTTCACCACCGGCTCGACCGAGGGGATCAACATGATCTCCTACGCCTGGGCAGCGCCGCGGCTGAACCCGGGCGACGAGATCGTGCTGAGCGTGATGGAGCATCACGCCAATATCGTGCCCTGGCATTTCCTGCGCGAGCGGCAGGGCGTGGTGCTGAAATGGGTCGAGATCGAGCCCGACGGCAGCCTCGACCCCGAGAAGGTTCTGGCCGCGATCACCCCGCGCACGAAGCTGATCGCGGTGACCCATATGTCGAATGTGCTCGGCACGCTGGTCGACGTGAAGGCGATCTGTGCGGGGGCGCAGGCGAAGGGGGTGCCGGTGCTCGTCGACGGCTCGCAGGCCTCGGTGCATATGCCGGTCAACGTCGCCGAGATCGGCTGCGATTTCTACGCGATCACCGGGCATAAGCTTTACGGGCCAAGCGGTTCCGGTGCGATCTTCATCCGCCGCGAGCGGATGGACGAGATGCGCCCCTTCCTCGGCGGCGGCGACATGATCGCCGAGGTCACGCGCGACAATGTCACCTACACCCATGCGCCGCTGAAATTCGAGGCCGGCACCCCGGGCATCGTGCAGCAGGTGGGCCTTGGCGTCGCGATCGACTATCTCACCGGGCTCGGCATGGCGAATGTCGCCGCGCATGAGGCCGATCTGCGCGCCTATGCCGAAAGCCGCTTTGCCGGGCTCAACTGGCTGAATATCCAGGGAAATGCACCGCAGAAGGGGGCGATCTTCTCGCTCACGATGCAGGGGCCGGCGCATGCGCATGACATCTCGACGATCCTCGACAAGCGCGGCGTCGCGGTGCGTGCGGGCACCCATTGCGCGATGCCGCTGATGAGCCATCTGGGCGTGAGCGCCACGGCGCGCGCCTCCTTTGGCCTTTACAACACCCGCGAGGAGGTCGACGCGCTGGTCTCGGCGCTGGAGCTTTGCCAGGAGTTGCTTGGCTGAGCACCATTCCCCGTTGCAGCCCCCGTTGCGATCGGCTATGCAACGCGAGCGCGGCACCCATAGCTCAGCTGGATAGAGCGCTGCCCTCCGAAGGCAGAGGCCAGAGGTTCGAATCCTCTTGGGTGCGCCACTTCCCCGCCGCGAGATCATGGCCCCGGGACCGCAGCGGTCACCGCCGGGGCGCCCTGCGATGATGATGACGACGCTGCGCCCGCTGGGCCTGACATTGCTTTTCGCGCTGATCGGCGCCGCGGTGCTCACCGCGGTGGGCTTTCCCGCGGGCGCGCTGATCGGGGCGGCGCTGGCCGTCGCGGGCGCCGCCGCCGCGCGCGTCGCGGTCGAGATCCCGCCGCGGCTGCGCGATCTCGCCTTCACTGCGATCGGAGTCTCGCTCGGTTCCGGCGTCGATCCCGATATCGGCCGCCATCTCGCCGCCTGGAGCCTCAGCCTCGGTTTTCTCGCCGTCTCGGTGGTGGCGACGCTGTTCGCCGGCGCCGTGGTGCTGCGGCGGATGTTCGGCTTCTCGCGCGAGACCGCGCTGCTCGCCACCGCGCCCGGCACGATGTCGAATGTGATCGCCCTCGCGATCGAGGGGCGCGGCCAGATGGAGCCGATCATGGTGTTGCAGGTGATGCGGCTGCTTGCGCTTGTGCTGCTTGCTCCGCCGATGGCGGCGCTTTTCGGTCATGCGCCGGCGGTGCCGCCCGCGCGGGTGCCGATGGAGCTTGCGCCGCTTGGCGCGCTGCTCGCGGTCGCCTATGTGGCGGGGATCGTGGGGCAGCGGTTCCGTCTGCCCGCGGCCTGCCTGCTTGCGGGGCTCGTGCTGAGCAGCGTCGTGCATGGCGCGGGGCTGGTGACGGGGGCGATGCCGCAATGGGCGCTTTTCCTTGGCTTCACGCTGACGGGGGCGGTGCTTGGCACGCGGCTGACCGCGGTGGGGCTTGGTGCGATCGTGCGGATGGCGCGGGCCGGGGGGGTGCTGATCGTCGTCACGCTTGCCACCTCCTTCGTCTTCGCGCTTGCCACCGCGCTTGCGACGCATCTGCCGCTCGCCGAGGTCTGGATCGCCTTCGCCCCGGGCGGGGTCGAGGCGATGGCGGCGGTGGGCCTCTCGCTCGGCTTCGATCCGGCCTATATCGCGCTGCACCACTTCGCCCGCATCGTCACCCTGCTGATCGTGCTGCCGATCGCCGCGCGCCGCGCCGCCTGAGCCTTCCCCTGCGACAGGATGTCCCGGGGGTGCGGCGGGTTTGTCGCAGGGCCTTTCCCCTCACGTTCCTGTTATTCGAATTCTTCGATGCATCTTTTCCCCCGCAAGGGGGGTGAACGGCTTCGGCCCCCGGGCCGGAGAGGGGAGGAACCATGAAGCTGAGCAGCTTGCAGATCACCGCCTTCGTGGCGGCGTCGATTCTTGCGGCGGGCCCCGCCCCGGCGCAGGAGGCCACGCCCGCGGAGCCCGCGCCCGAGATCGGCGCGATGTCGCGCCCCGATCCGATGGCGCTTGCGCAGGCGCGTGCCGCGCATATGAGCGATCCGGTGGAGGCGGCGACCGCCGACCATTCGAAATTCGACATTCTGAAAGGGCCGTTCCACTCCGGCCCCGAGGTCACCGCTGCCTGCCTGAGCTGCCATACCGAGGCGGGCAATCAGGTGATGCATTCGGTCCACTGGAGCTGGACCTATCAGAACGAGAAGACCGGCCAGACCCTTGGCAAGGCGCATGAAATCAACGCGTTTTGCGGCAATGTCGCCTCGAACGAGACGCGCTGCACCTCCTGCCATACCGGCTATGGCTGGACCGACGTGCGCCAGCCGATGCCCGACGATCCGACCCGGGTCGACTGCCTCGCCTGCCACGACACCTCGGGGCAATATGCGAAACAGGACAACCTCGCCGGCAATCCGCCGCTCGATCCGGTCGACCCGAAGGGCAAGACGATCACCGGCAAGGCGGTCTGGCCCGTCGATCTGTCCAAGGCGGCGATGTCGGTCGGCGCCCCCACGCGCGAGAATTGCGGCAATTGCCATTTCTACGGCGGCGGCGGCGACAATGTGAAACACGGCGATCTGAGCTCGGCGCTCTTCGATCCGCCACGCGCGGTCGATGTGCACATGTCGAAGGACGGCGCGAATTTCACCTGCGAGGCCTGCCACGTTTCCGACAAGCATGTGCTCGCCGGCTCGCGCTATGAGACCGATGTGGTCGATCCGCATGCGACCGACCGCAAGCCGGGCGAGATGCGCGACACCGCCTCCTGTACCTCCTGCCATTCGGAGGAGCCGCACAAGGGGCCGAACCCGCTCATCGCGATGAAACTCAACGATCACACCGATCGCGTCGCCTGCCAGAGCTGCCACATTCCGGAATTCGCGCGCGGCGGCGTCGCGACGAAGACCTGGTGGGACTGGTCGACCGCGGGCAAGCTCAAGGACGGCAAGCCCTATGCCGAGGAGAACTTCACCCAGTCCGACGGCAAGGAGCTGCACACCTATCTGACGATCAAGGGCGATTTCAAATGGGGCGAGAATGTCGTGCCCTATTACGCCTGGTCGAACGGGGTGATGACCTACACCATGCCCGAGGAAAAGATCGACCCGACCCAGATCGTCGAGCTGAACAAGATCGGCGGCCATCCGGGCGACAAGGATGCGCGGATCTTCCCGTTCAAGCAGATGGCGGGCAAGCAGGCCTATGACACCGAGCGCGACGTGCTTCTGTTCAACCACGTCTATGGCCCGGGCGACGGCACTGCGCTCTGGTCCTATTACGACTGGTCGAAATCGCTGAAGGCGGGGATGGACTATGTCGGTCTGCCCTATTCCGGCAAGTTCGACTTCGTCGAGACGCATATGTACTGGCCGATCGCCCATATGGTCGCGCCGAAGGAAGACGCGCTGCGCTGCGAGAGCTGCCATGCCCCGAACGGGCGGATGGCGGGGCTTGCGGGGATCTACGTTCCCGGCGGCGGCATCAATATCGGCGGCAAGATCGGTCTGGTGATCCTCATGCTGGCGGCGCTCGGCGTGGCCGGTCACGGGATCCTGCGGGTCTTCGGCCGCAAGGGAGGGCATCATGGCTGAGCATTTCGTCAAGGTCTACACGCGGTTCAACCGGCTCTGGCACTGGTCGCAGGTGGTCTCGATCCTGCTGTTGCTCTTCACCGGGGCGCGGATCCTCGGGCTGCATCAGGTGCTGCCCTTCGGCCTGGCCGTCACCGTGCATACGGTGGTGGCGCTGGCGCTGCTCGTACTTTGGGCCTTCGCCACCTTCTGGCTTTTCACCACCGGGGGCTGGCGCCAGTTCATCCCGCGGCTGCATGGGTTTTTGAAGGTCGCGCGCTTCTATGCCTGGGGTGTGTTCCGCGGCGAGGAGCACCCCTATCACAAGACCTTCGACCGGCGGCACAACCCGCTGCAGGCCTTCGCCTATTTCGCGCTGAAGATGGCGCTCTTCCCGGCGATCTGGATCTCGGGGCTGATCTATCTGGCCTATGATTTCTGGGACGCGGCCGACGGGCAGGCGTTCTGGCTCACGCTGGTCGCGAATATCCATGTGCTCGCCGCCTTCGCGATCGCGGCCTTCGTGGTGATCCACATCTATCTGCTGACGATCGGCCACGGCTTCCGCGAGCATGTGCGCCCGATGATCACCGGCTTCGACAAGGTCGATCTTACCCCGGAGGAAGAGGCCTATCTCGGCCAGAAGGGGCTGCTCAAGGACTGAGCGCCTCCCTTCCGTCCCGTCATCGCAAGGCCCCCGGAAACGGGGGTCTTGCTTTTTCGGGATCTTGCGAAGGAATTTCGGAAATATCCGGAAAATGAAAAAGCGCCGCGAGGGCGGCGCTTCTTTCAGGGCAGCGGATCTGGCGTAGATCCGATCAGCCGTTCCAGGTGCGGACCTGGCCGCAATCCATATGCACGAAATTCGAGCGCATGTAGCGACCGACACCGCCCGCGTGGCAGGCCGTCGCCGCGGCGTAGATCTGCGGCACCGAGCGCGAGGGCAGCCGCAGGTCGGCGGCCATGCCCTTCATGTGCAGCGAGTTCTTCGCCACCCCGCGCGAGCGCGAGCGCAGCATCGCATTCGTCGCCGGCGAGCGATAGCCCGAGAGCAGCATGTAAGGTTCGGAAGTGTCCATCAGCCGGTGCGAAGCGGTGGCGATGTCGAGCGTGCGCGGATCCATCACGACCGTCTGGTCGGTCCGCCAGTCACGCATGAAGTGATTGATTTCCTTGAGCGCTTCGGGGATGTACTCGCCCTCGATCCAGTAGATCGTGTCGATGCTCTCGCCGGTGCGACCGGAGTACATCTTGATGCGGCGGATATCACCTGCGCCGCGCAGGAAACCGAAAGCGTTGGAAGTGGTCGGAGCGGCCGTCACCATGGTCGCAGCGAAGGCCGCGAGAAGTCCGCGGCGCGAAGTGTTCATCGTGCTCATTCCTAGTTCGCCTGTCCTACGTCTGCCGTTTGGCTTTGCCGTCTTGGTCTGCGGCTTTACCTGCCTTTAACCCTCTAGCATGGCCAATTTATGGCACAAGGCGATTCTTCATCCAACAGCGGATTCGCCGCAGGTTCCCCTGCAAGGGGGAAATCGGCGGAAACTTGCGCAGAACGCGCGGAAAGCCTTGGCTGTGGCGGGCTTGCATCTGTTTGTGACACGATTGCGGCGGATCCGGGCCCTTGGCGGGCGGGCTCTGGACATGCCCGCGCTTTTCCGTGACCTTCGGGAAATCAGGGATTTCTGTGCTTTAGAGGGTGGTGGGATGAAGACGGGGGCGATCGTCCGACAGGGCCGCGCCGCGATGGTGGCGGTGCTGATGGCGGGGGCATGCTGGAGCGGGGCGGCCGGGCCGGGCGCCGCGCAGAATCTGGCGCCGGCCGCGGTGCTTTCGGGCTATACCCAGGCGATCGCCGAGGCCGCGGCCGCCGATCCCGCGCTTGCCGCCTTCTACGCCGCGCGCGGCTATCAGCCGATCTGGACCTCGGGCGTCGATGCGCCCCGCCGTGCCGCCTTTTTCGGCGCGCTCGACGCGGCGCCGGCGCAGGGCCTGCCCGCGGCGCGCTACGGCGCCGACGATCTGCGCGAGAAATTCGCCTCGATCCGTTCCGAGCGGGAGCGCGGCCTGCTCGAGGTCGCGGTCTCGCGCGCCTTCCTGGCCTATGCGCATGACGTGTCGAACGGCGTGCTCGAACCGAAGAAGGTCGACGCCGGCCTCGTGCGCGAGGTGCCTCGGCGCGATCCCGGCGCGCTGATCACCGCCTTTTCGCTCACCGACACCCCGGCGCGCTATCTGCGCGATCTCGCGCCGAAATCGCCGCAATATGCCTGGCTGGTGAAGGCGCGGCTCGAGATCGCGACCCAGATCGCCGCGGGCGGCTGGGGCGAGCCGGTGCATGCGAAATCGCTGCGCCCGGGCGACGAAGGTCCGGCGGTGATCGCGCTGCGCGACCGGCTGCAGGCGATGGGCTACCTCGGCCGTTCCGCCACCGCGCGTTACGACGGCGCGATGCAGAAGGCGGTGCAGGATTACCAGTTCGACCTCGGGCTGAAGGCCGATGGCGTCGCCGACGCGACCACGCTGACCGAGCTCAACCGCGCCCCGCAGGAGCGGCTGCGCTCGATCCTCGTCGCGATGGAGCGGCTGCGCTGGATGAACGGGCTCGACCTGGGCACCCGCCACATCTGGGTGAACATCACCGATTTCTCGGCGCGCGTCGTC
>NZ_JBFXGV010000064.1:0-11365 GCF_050177655.1 Paenirhodobacter sp. | reverse complement strand
CGAGGCCGCTTTCCGCATCCTGCGCGCGCAGCGGCCAATTTCCGGGTTTGGTGAGCTTGCTCGCAGCGGCGAGCGAGGCCTGATCGGGCGCGAGCGCGGCAATCGTCTCGGTGGTGATCGTCATCGTGAAATCGTACTGCGCCAGCTTCGAATGGGGCCAGCAAACAGGATCGCTGCTGCAGTGTCAACGCGCCCCGCGCCGGGGCCGCGACGGGGGCGGGCCGCTTTCTCCTTGTCCCCCGACCGGCAGCGGCTATCCTGCCGGCGCAGCGGGGAGGAGCGCGGGATGAGCTTTGCACAAGGGGGCCGGCGCGGCGGCGGAGGCGGCGCATGATCCGCGTCCTGCATGCCTCGGATCTGCATCTCGGCAAGCCCTTCGGCGGTTTTCCCGAAGAGGTGCGCGGCGCGCTGCGGGCGGCGCGGCAGGAGGCGATCGGTCGGCTCGCGGCGGCGGCGCGGGCGGGCGGGGCCAGCCACGTTCTGCTTGCCGGCGACAGTTTCGACGCCGAGACCCCGGCGCCGCGGGTGCTGCGCCATGCGATGAACGCGATGGCCGAGGCCGATGACCTGACCTGGGTGCTGATGCCGGGCAATCACGACCACCTCGGCGCCGCCGAGATCTGGACGCCGCTGCGCCGCGAGGCGCCGGCGAATGTCCGGCTCGCGCTCGATCCTGTGGCGATGGAGCTCATGCCGGGGGTGGCGCTGCTGCCCGCGCCCTGCACCACGCGCAATCCCGGGCGCGACCTGACCGAATGGATGGACGGCGCCGATACCGGCGCGGCGATCCGCATCGGTCTGGGTCATGGCTCGATCCGCGATTTCCGTGCGGTCGAGGAGATGGGCGGCGAGGGCAGCGCGGTGATCGCGCCCGATCGCGCGGCACGCGCGGGGCTTGATTATCTGGGCCTCGGCGACTGGCACGGGCGCATCGAGATCGCGCCGAACTGCTGGTATTCGGGCACGCCCGAGGCCGACAATTTCAAGCCGCAGCGCCCGGCCGGCGCGCTTCTGGTCGCGATCGCGGGCCCGGGCGCGGCGGCGGAGGTGCGCGAGGTCGAGACCGGGCAATATGACTGGCGCCGGCTCGAGCTGAGCCTGCTCGATGGGGAGGACGGCGCGCAGGCGCTTGCCGCCGCGCTGCCCGGGCGCGGGCAGCGTGCGCGCTGCCTGCTCGATCTGCGCGTGCAGGGGCGCATGAGCCTTGCGGGGCACGCCGCGCTGGTCGCGGAACTGGCCCGGGTCGAGCCGGATTTCTTCTGGTTTTCGCAAGGTTTCGAGGGGCTTGCGCTCAGCCGCTCGGCCGAGGATCTGGCCCGGATCGACCTGCGCGGCGCGGTGCATGACGCCGCCGAAAGCCTTTCTGCGGCGGCGGATGCGGGCGATGCCGAGGCGGGCGCGGCGCTCGCGCGGCTTTATGCCTATGCGATGGAGACGGAATGAAACTGCGCGCCCTCACGCTTTCGAACGTGCGCCGGTTCGGCGGTTGCAAGGCGGTGCTGAGCGGCATCGGCGACGGGCTGACGGTGGTGTCCGAGGCCAATGAATTCGGCAAGTCGACCTTTTTCGACGCGCTCCATGCGCTCTTCTTCGAGAAATATTCCTCGCTCGCGAAGCCGGTGAAATCGCTGCAGCCCCATGCCGGGGGCGGGGTCGCGGTGCAGGCCGAGATCGAGGTCGAGGCGGGGGCTGCGGCGGGGCGCTTCGAGATCTCGAAGCGCTTTCTCGCGCGCAAGGGGGCGGAGGTGCGCGATCTGGCGAGCGGCGCGGTGATCGCGCGCGACGACGAGGCCGAGGCCTGGATCGCGCGGCTTTTCGCCGAGGCGCCGCAGGGGCCTGCGGGGCTTTTGTGGGTGCGCCAGGGGGTGGTCGGGCTCGAACCCGCCGACGGTTCGAAGGCGGAGCGCGACCGGCTCGCCGAGGCGCGGCGCGACCTGCTCTCCTCGGTCGCGGGGGAGATCGACCAGATCACCGGCGGGCGGCGGATGGACCGCATTCTCGAACGCTGCGGCGCCGATCTCGAGGCGATCGCCACCGCGACGGGGCGGCCGCGTGGCGCCTGGAAGGAGCAGAACGACCGCGTCGAGGCGCTGGCGGCGGAGCATGCGACGCTGGTCGCGCAATGCGAGGAGCTGGCGCGGGCGCTGACCGAGCGGCGCGCGGCCGAGGGCGAGCTGGCGCGGCTTTCGGCGCCCGCACAGCTTGCGGCGCAGCAGGCCGATCTCGCGCGGGCGCAGGCGGGGCTGCGGGCGGCGCAGGAGCATGCCGCGCGGCTGCACCAGGCCGAGCAGGCGCTGCATATCGCCGAGCTTACCCGCGATCGGGCGGCGGGCGATCTGGCCGCGCTGGCGCGGGCGCTGCGCGATCTCGCGGCGGCGCAGGCGGCGCAGGGCGCGGCGGAGGCGGAACTGACGGCGGCGCAGGCGGCGCGCGATGGGGCCGCGCAAAAGGATCAGGCGCAGGCGGCGGCGCTGCGCGCGGCCGAGGCGCGCTGCGCCGATCTGGCGCGCGAGGAGGCCGAGGCCCGGCGCCAGATCGCGGCGGCGCAGGCGCGCCGGGAGGCGGGGCAGCTCGCGGCGCGGCTCGCCACCGCGCGCGATCAGCACGCGAAGATCCTCGCGGCTCAGGCGGCGCTTGCGGCCAACCCGGTCGATGCGCGCGCGCTGGCAAGGGCCGAGGAGGCGCAGAACAAGCTTGCCACGCTCGAGGCGGCGCAGCTCGCGCGGGCGGCGCGGCTGCGGGTGCGCTACGACGGCGCGGCGCGGATCACGCTCGACGGCGCGCCGCTCGCCCCGGGTGCGGAGGTTGTGCTGGGCGCGCGCGCCGAGCTGGGTCTGCCCGGGATCGGTCAGGTGCAGATCGAGCTGCCGGCGCCCGAGGATCACGCCGGGCGTGCGGCGGCACTGAACACGGCGCGCGCGGCGCTGGCGGCGCAGCTGACGGCCTGCGGCGCGGCGGATCTGGCCGGGGTGCGGGCGCTGGCGCAGGCGCGCAGCGCGGCGCAGGCGGCGCGGGATCTCGCGCAGGGGCTGCTTGCGGTCAGCGCGCCCGAGGGGATCGCCGCGCTCGAGGCGGCGCAGGCGCGGGCGGCCGAGCTTGGCGCGCTGGCGGAAGCGGCGCATCGCGCGCCCGCGGAGATCGCGTCCGAGGCGGCGCAGGCGGAGGCCGCGCGGGCCGGGGCGCGGGACGCGGCGGAGCGGGCGGCGCGCGCGCTCACCCAGGCGCGGGAGGCGGCGATCCGGGCGGAGGCCGCGGCGCAAACTGCGGCGCAGGGGCTCGGGCGGGCGCAGGCGGCGGCCGGGACGGAGGCGGATCGCGACGCGCGGCTTGCGCAGGCGCAGACCGAGGCCGCGGCGTGGGAGGCGGAGGTCGCGGTGGCGCAGGCGGGCTGTGCGGCGCTGCGCCGCGACGCGCCCGACCTTGCCACCGCGGAGGCCGATCTGGCGCGGGCCGAAAGCGCGCGGGCGGCGGCGGAAAAGCGGCGCGCCGATCTCGCGCAGCGCCTCGCCGATCTGCGCGCCCGGATCGAGACCCGCGCCGAGGCCGATGTCGAAGCGCGGCGCGACGAGACCGCCGAGGCACTGGCGAGCGCACAGGCGCGCGCGGCGCTGTTCGAGGCGGAGCATGCCGCGCTGCGCCGGCTGAAGGCCGCGCTGGAATCCGCGCGGGAGGCGGCGCGCGAGGCCTATTTCGGCCCGGTGCAGCAGGAGCTCGCGCCGCTTCTTGCGATCCTGCACCGCGATGCGGGGATCGACTGGCAGAGCGATACGCTGCTGCCCGGCGCGCTGCGCCGCGGCGGCGCGGTGGAGGAGTTCGAGACCCTTTCGGGCGGCACCCAGGAGCAGATCGCGATTCTCACGCGGCTGGCCTTTGCGCGGCTTTTCGCGCGGCGCGGCACGCATCTGCCGATCATCCTCGACGACGCGCTCGTCTATTCCGACGACGAGCGGATCGTGAAGATGTTCACCGCGCTGAACCGGGTGGCGCGCGATCAGCAGATCATCGTCTTCTCCTGCCGCCAGCTTGCCTTTGCAAGCCTCGGCGGCGCGCGCCCGGCGATCAGCATCACCGAGATGGGCTAGGGCCTCGGCCCGCGCCGACCCGCCCGCAGGCGGCCGCTCGATATCGGGGGAATTTGGCTCCGGCGGTAGGGATCGAACCTACGACCAATTGATTAACAGTCAACTGCTCTACCGCTGAGCTACGCCGGAACACGGTACTGACATTTGTGCATCCCTGTCAGGGGGATCTGGCTCCGGCGGTAGGGATCGAACCTACGACCAATTGATTAACAGTCAACTGCTCTACCGCTGAGCTACGCCGGAACACGGGGCGTTCTATAAAGGCGGGGCCAAAAGCGCGCAAGGGGGCGCGTGCGGTTTTTTCGCCTTTCCGTCACAGTCGCGCAAAGAGCGCGTCGGGGTGCAGGTCCGGCGCCGCGATGACCAGATTTTGCGACGTCATTTCAACGAGATGGGCAAAGACATTGCGCGCGGCGGCGGCTTGCAGGGCGGCCGGCGTGTCGCGGTAGATCGCCGCCACCAGATCGGCGACACGCGCCGGGCGGCGCTCGAGCGCGGTCAGGATCTGCGCCGTGCGGTCGCGGCGGTGCTGCGCGAGCTCGGCCAGTCGCGCGCCCGGCGCGGTGACCGGATCGCCGTGGCCGGGGTAATAGACGCGCTCGCCCCGGGTCTCGAGCCGCGCGAGCGAGCGGAAATAGTCGCCGAGATCGCCGTCGGGCGGCGAGATCAGCGTCGAGGCCCAGCCCATCACCAGATCGCCCGAGAACAGCGCCGAACCCATCGCAAAGCTCAGGTGATTGCCGAAATGCCCCGGCGTATGCACCGCCTCGACTTCCCAGTCGCCGCCCGCGAGCCGCGCGCCATGGGTGAGCGTCAGGTCGGGGCGAAAATCGCGGTCCACCCCCTCGCCACCGCCGGCCAGCCCCTGCGCGGCGAGGCGCTCCATCGCCGCCGAACGCCCCGCCTCGGGCGGGCCGAAGCCGTAGACCGGCGCGCCGGTCGCCGCCGCGAGCAGCCGCGCCCCGGGGGAATGGTCGAGATGGGCATGGGTGACGAGCACCGCCTCCACCGTCTCGCCCGGGGCGAGGCCTGCGAGGATCGCGGCGACATGGGCGGGATCGGCGGGGCCCGGGTCGATCACTGCGACCGACCCCGAGCCGAGCACATAGGAACAGGTGCCGCGGAAGGTCATCGGCGAGGGGTTCGGCGCCACGATCCGCCGCACCCCGGGCTCCAGGTGTTCCATCGCCATCGCCTCTTCCCTCCGCTTCTGCGCCCCGATAGGATTAGCCATGAATTTCGCCTGGCTCAAACAGATCATGCCGCGCGGGCTCTACGGGCGGGCCGCGCTGATCCTGGTCGTGCCGATCGTCACGATCCAGCTTGTCGTTTCCGTCGTCTTCATCCAGCGCCATTTCGAGCGGGTGACGCGGCAGATGACGCAGTCGATGCTGCGCGAGATCGCGCTGGTGATCGACCGTGCCGATGGCGCGCCAAGCGCCGATGCGGCGCAGGCGGCGCTGATCGACCTGGCCGCGCCGCTCGGCCTCGACGTCGCCTTCGTCCTGCCGGCGGTGGTGCCCGCGACCGACCAGCGCCCCTTTGCCGATCTCACTGGCATCGTGGTGATCGACACGATCCGCAGCGAGATCCCGCAGGTCGCCGCGATCGACCTGCGCGACGGCGCGAAGGTGCGGCTTTACGCGCCGGTGCGCTGGGGCATGCTGCGCATCACCTTCCCGCGCGGCACGGTTTCCGCCTCGAACCCGCATCAGCTTCTGGTGCTGATGCTTGCCGTCTCGGTGCTGATGACGGTGATCGCCTATCTCTTCCTGCGCAACCAGCTGCGCCCGATCCGCCGGCTCGCCCGCGCGGCGGAGGCCTTCGGCAAGGGGCAGGCGATGCCCTACAAGCCCTCGGGCGCGATCGAGGTGCGGGCCGCGGGCACCGCCTTTCTCGAGATGCGCGCCCGGCTCGAGCGGCAGATCGAACAGCGCACGCTGATGCTTTCGGGGATCAGCCACGATTTGCGCACGCCGCTCACCCGGCTGCGGCTTGGCCTGTCGATGCTGCCCGAGACGCCTGACACCCGCGAGGAAATCGCCGCGATGGAGCGCGACGTGGCCGAGATGGGCAAGCTTGTCGATGCCTTCCTCGCCTTCGCGCGGGAGGAGGCGACCTCGGGCGATGCGGCGCGGCTCGATCCCTGCGCCTTCGTCGCGCAGGTGGTCGAGGACGCGCGCCGCACCGGGGCGCAGGTCACGCTGCACGAATGCCCGGGGCCGGGGCAGGCGCTGCTCACCTTTCGCCCCGACGCGATGCGCCGCGCGCTCGACAATCTGATCGGCAATGCGACGCGCTACGGCAGTCAGGCGGAGGTGTCGGTCTTCCTGACCCCGAAGGCCCTGCGCATCGTGGTGGAGGACGACGGCCCCGGGATCGCGCCCGAGCGGCGGGAGGAGGCGCTGCGCCCCTTCGCGCGGCTCGATCCGTCGCGCAACCAGGACCGGGGGCAGGGGGTCGGGCTTGGCCTTTCGATCGCGGCGGACATCCTGCGCAGCCACGGCGGCACGCTGCGGTTGGGGGAGAGTGCGCGGCTTGGCGGGCTTTCGGCGGAGCTCGTGCTGCCGCGCTGAGACGGCCGTTCGGGCTCAGTTCAGAAGCAGAACCAGGCCATAGAGGGCGGCGCCCCAGACCGACAGGCCGACGAGCAGCATCGGCGCGATCCACCAGCCGGCCGGAAGCGGACCGGCGTCGGCCGAGCTTTTGCGCGGGCGGGGAGCGGCCTGCTCCGTGGGAGCGCAGGGGTCGGTCCAATGTGTGAACATGTTCGCGCCCCCGGAGTGCGACGTTAATAAAGGTTAACGGGCTGATGATAGCGCTGTTGCGGCCGGCTTGTCCATCGTCGACTTGACCGGCGCAGCGGCGGGCCATCCCGTTTCGGGGCACTCTGGCATGGCGGCGTTAACAAACTGTGGAGATCGCTCCGGGCGCGCGGGGAAACGGTGCTTGCCCTTGCGGGCGCTCCGTCGCATTCTCTCGGGCAGGGTTCGGCCAGTCTGGTTGAAGAGCAGGGAGCGGCCCCCTAGATATGGGGCAACGGGAAGGGCCGGCGCTGCCGCGAAGCGGGGCGGGTGTCCTTTCGCCAAAGAGGAACGCATATGAGCGACATCACGATACTTTCCTATCCGGTTCTGCCGCTGCGCGACATCGTGGTCTTCCCCCACATGATCGTGCCGCTCTTCGTCGGGCGCGAGAAATCGGTGCGCGCGCTCGAGGAGGTGATGGCGGACGACCGGCAGATCCTGCTGGCAAGCCAGATCGACCCCACCGTGGACGAGCCGACGACGGAGGGCATCTTCCGCACCGGCGTGCTGGCCAACGTGTTGCAATTGCTGAAACTTCCCGACGGCACGGTGAAGGTGCTCGTCGAGGGCAAGACCCGCGTGAAGATCACCGATTTCGTCGAGAACGCCGATTTCTTCGAGGCCCATGCCGAGGTGCTGCCCGAGACCGAGGGCGACCGCGACACGATCCGCGCGCTGCTGCGCTCGGTCGCCGATGAATTCGAGCGCTACGCGAAGATCAAGAAGAACGTCCCCGAGGAGGCGCTCACCGCGATCGCCGAGACCTCGGAGGCCGACAAGCTCGCCGATCTCGTCTCGGGGCATCTGGGCCTCGAGGTGGCCCAGAAGCAGGAACTGCTGGAGACGCTCGACGTCAGCGAGCGGCTGGAGAAGGTCTATGGCCTGATGCAGGGGGAGGTCTCTGTCCTGCAGGTCGAGAAGAAGATCAAGAGCCGCGTGAAGTCGCAGATGGAGAAGACCCAGCGCGAATATTACCTCAACGAGCAGATGAAGGCGATCCAGAAGGAGCTGGGCGACGGCGAGGACGGCGCCAACGAGATCGCCGAGCTCGAGGAAAAGATCGCGAAGACCAAGTTCTCGAAAGAGGCCCGCGACAAGGCGGAAGGCGAGATCAAGAAGCTTAAGTCGATGTCGCCGATGTCGGCCGAGGCCACCGTCGTGCGCAACTACCTCGACTGGCTGCTGAGCCTGCCCTGGGGTGTCAAGAGCCGCGTGAAGAAGGATCTGATCGCCGCCGAGAAGGTGCTCGACCACGACCACTACGGGCTCGAGAAGGTCAAGGAACGGATCGTCGAATATCTCGCGGTGCAGGCGCGCTCGGACAAGCTCAAGGGCCCGATCCTCTGCCTCGTCGGGCCCCCCGGCGTCGGCAAGACCTCGCTTGGCCGTTCGGTGGCGAAGGCCACGGGGCGCGAGTTCATCCGCATCTCGCTTGGCGGTGTGCGTGACGAGTCCGAGATCCGCGGTCACCGGCGCACCTACATTGGGTCCATGCCCGGCAAGATCATCCAGGCGCTGAAGAAGGCGAAGACGACGAACCCGCTGATCCTGCTCGATGAGATCGACAAGATGGGGCAGGACTTCCGCGGCGACCCGGCTTCGGCGATGCTCGAGGTGCTCGACCCGGAACAGAACGCGACTTTCGTCGATCACTATCTCGAGGTGGAATACGACCTCTCGAACGTGATGTTCCTGACCACGGCGAACAGCTACAACATGCCGGGGCCGCTCCTCGACCGGATGGAGATCATCTCCCTCGCCGGCTACACCGAGGACGAGAAGCGCGAGATCGCGCGCCAGCACCTGATCGAGAAACAGGTGAAGGCGCATGGTCTGAGGAAGGGCGAATTCACCCTGACCGACGACGCGCTGAACGGGATCATCCGCTATTACACCCGCGAGGCGGGCGTGCGGAACCTCGAGCGCGAGATCGCGAAATGCGCGCGCAAGGCGGTGACGGAGCTGGTCAAGGCGAAGGGCGCGGTGAAGTCGATCACGGTCGACGAGAGCAAGCTCGAGGATTACCTCGGCGTGAAGCGCTTCCGCTATGGTCTGGCCGAGCAGGAGGATCAGGTCGGCGTGGTGACGGGCCTTGCCTGGACCTCGGTCGGCGGTGACCTCTTGCACATCGAGGCGCTGCGCCTGCCGGGCAAGGGCCGGATGAAGACGACGGGGAAACTCGGCGACGTCATGAAGGAATCGATCGAGGCGGCGTCGAGCTACGTCCGCTCGGTCGCGCCCGAGCTTGGCATCAAGCCGCCGAAATTCGAGAAATGGGACATCCACGTCCATGTTCCGGATGGCGCCACGCCGAAGGACGGCCCCTCGGCCGGTCTTGCGATGGTGACCTCGATCGTCTCGGTGCTGACCGGCATCCCGGTGCGCAAGGATATCGCCATGACCGGCGAGGTGAGCTTGCGCGGCAATGCGATGCCGATCGGCGGCCTCAAGGAAAAACTGCTCGCCGCGCTGCGCGGCGGGATCAAGACCGTGTTCATCCCCGAGGAGAACGAGAAGGATCTCGCCGAGATCCCGGACAACGTGAAACAGGGGATGGAGATCGTGCCGGTGACCCATGTGCGCGAGGTTCTGGCCCGCGCGCTGGTGCGCCAGCCCGAGCCCGTCGAATGGGACGAGGCCGCCGAGGAGGCCGCCGCGGCCGCCGCGGCCGCCGCGAAACCCGAAGGGCAGGGCGCGACTGCGCATTGACCGCTTCCGGCCCGCGTCCCTTCGGGGGGTGGGCCGGCGCAAAAGGAAGGGCCGGAGAGCGCAAGCTTTCCGGCCCTTTCGATAGGTTGGGTGCCGCCCTCAGTTCGACGAGGCGGCGACCGCGATGCCGACGAGCAGCAGCGCCGGAATCAGGATGCCGGCGTTCGACGACGAGTTGCCCTTGACGACAACCGGCTCGGCCTCGACGACCGGAGCGGTGTAGCCGCCGGCCATCGCGCCGGATGCGGTGATCGACAGCACGGCTGCCGCGGCAAAGATCTTGCGCATGGATATCCCCTTTGATCCGAGTGAAGTGACTCAAGTTTGGCGTGGATTATCCTCACGTCAAGCGGTTCTTCGCTGCACCCGCGAGAAGGCGCGAATATGTCAGTGGCATGTTCGGATTTTGCCTCGTAATCTGGGAAAGACTCGCAACAATGAGGCGCGCGATGGCCAAATTGACACGAAAAGCGGGCTCGGGCTCCAGGGTGGCGGGGCGGCCGAAGGGGCCGGTGAAGCTCTCCGTGGTGAAATCTCAAACAGAGGATGCCGCAATGCAGAAGAAAGACGAGACGACGGAAGAAGAGGGCGCGATGGTCGTGCTGCGCAAGAAGGAATTCCTCGAGCGCGTGGTGGCCGCGAGCGGCGCGAAACGCGCGGTGGCGCGTTCGGTGACCGAGGCCGTGCTCAAGGAGCTCGGCGCGGCGCTGTCGCAGGGCGAGAACCTGGTGCTGCCGCCGCTCGGCAAGGTGCGGGTGAAGAAGCAGGTGGACCGCTCGGGCGGCGAAATGCTGCAGGTCAACATCAAGCGCGCGACCGGCTCCTCGGAGGCCGAAGAGGGTGGCGAAAAAACCGACGATACCCCCCTTGCAGAGGCGGAGAACTGAGTCTAGAAGCCTCTCCACCGGGCGATTAGCTCAGCGGTAGAGCGCTTCGTTCACATCGAAGATGTCAGCGGTTCAAATCCGTTATCGCCCACCATCATTCCCGCAGCGCCCCGACCTTCCGGTCGGGGCGTTTGCTTTTCACGCCCTTTGCCGGCGCCGGAACGGGGCTGTCCGAGGGCGTTTCCGGCCCCCGTCCGGGTCGCGCGCCAGGATGGGGCGATCGTCTCGATTTTCGCGACAATGCTGCCGGGATGGCGGGGTGCGTTTCGAAATTTGGCGCGATAACCTCCTAAAAAGACAAAGGTTTACACGATCTTGCCATTTTGTTTATGGTAAATTCGCGGTGATGGCCCGGGCCTGCACCGGTCATTTTCTGGGTTGTATTGGATTTCCCCATGGGCATGTTTCTGATCTTTTCGCTCCTTCCTGTCGCCTTCGCCGCGATGCTTTCCGACTGGGGCGATGGCAATCACCACCTGCCCGGAGACGGCGGCGACGACACCCTGCCGGGCGAGGACACGATTCAGGCCGGGGCCGATGGCGGCCTGCTCGACGGCACTTCGGGCGACGATCTCATTCTCGGCTCCGACACGGTCGATGCGGTCTCGGCGGGCGATGGCGATGACGATGTCCAGCTTGGCGCGGGCGATGACGCGAATTACGGCGGGCTCGGCAGCGATGCGATCTCCTCGGCGCTCCTCGAGATCCACCAGGGCCAGGTCGGCGCGGGCGTCGCGGCGCTGGCCGATGCGGATTTCTTCGGCGCCGATGGCGGCGCGGGCGACGACACGCTGGCGGGCGAGGCGGGCGATGACGCGCTGCTTGGCGGCAGTGGCGACGACAGTCTCGACGGCGGCGCGGGCGATGATCTGCTGCTCGA
>NZ_JBFXGV010000063.1:0-12896 GCF_050177655.1 Paenirhodobacter sp. | reverse complement strand
TTTACGTCCGCCCGGGCTCGGCGCTTGATCGCGAGGCGAGAAAGCGCGGCAATTCCACCTATTTCCCCGATCGCGTCGTGCCGATGCTGCCCGACCGGCTTTCGGGCGATCTGTGCAGCTTGCACGAGCATGTGGCGCGCGCGGTGCTAGCGGTGCGGATGAAGGTCGATGCCCATGGCAACAAGCTCTCGCATCGCTTCACCCGCGGCATGATCCGTTCGGTCGGCTCGCTCGAATATGCGCAGGTGCAGGCCGCGCACGAAGGCCGGCCCGACGAGAAGACCGCGCCGCTCGTCGAGGAGATCATCGCGCCGCTTTACGCCTGCTATGGTGCGCTGGCGAAAGCGCGGGCCGCGCGTCAGCCGCTCGACCTTGACCTGCCCGAGCGGCAGATCGTGATCGGCGAGGATGGCAAGGTCGCCTCGATCCGGTTCAAGGAACGGCTCGACGCGCATCGGCTGATCGAGGAATTCATGGTGCTCGCCAATGTCGCGGCGGCGGAGGAGCTGGAGCGCCTGCGCCGGCCGCTGCTCTATCGCGTGCACGAGGAGCCGAGCGCCGACAAGATCGAGGCGCTGCGCGAAGTGGCGCAGGCCTCGGGGTTCACTCTGGCGAAGGGGCAGGTGCTGAAGACGGCGCATCTGAACCGGTTGCTCGCCGAGGCCGAGGGCAGCGAGTTCGACGAGCTCGTCAACATCTCGACTCTGCGCGCGATGACGCAGGCCTATTACGCGCCGCAGAACCTTGGCCATTTCGGCCTCGCGCTGCGGTCTTACGCGCATTTCACCTCGCCCATTCGCCGCTATTCCGACCTGATCGTGCATCGCGCGCTGATCCTTGGCCATGGCTGGGGCAAGGACGGGCTCAGCCCCGCCGATATCGAGACCCTCGAAGAGACCGCGCAGCATATTTCGGAGACCGAACGCCGCTCGATGGCGGCGGAGCGCGACACCACCGACCGTTACCTCGCCGCCTATCTGAGCGACCGGGTGGGGGCGGAATTCACCGGGCGGATCTCCGGCGTGCAGAAGTTCGGTGCCTTCGTGAAGCTCGACGAGACCGGGGCGGACGGGCTCATTCCGGTGCGTTCGATCGGGCGCGAGTTCTTCCATTACGACCGCGACGCGCAGCAGCTGATCGGCGCCGATACCGGGGTGACGATCGGCCTCGGGCAGCGGGTGCGGGTGCGCTTGGCCGAGGCGGTGCCGGTGACCGGGGGGCTCGAGCTCGAACTCCTTGAACTTGAGGGGCAGGCGCTGCCCGGCCCCGGCAAGGGCGGGAAGAAACCGTTCCGCCCGGGGCGCAAGATCGCCGCGATCAAGGCGAAGGAACGCGGCGTCGCGCGCAAGGTGAAGCGCACGCGGCGCTAGAGCATCCACTCGATCGGCAGGCGCTGCGCCACCGCGAGGATCAGCCGGGAGCCGAAGGTGGTGCCCGGTTCCTCCGCGTGCGGGGGCTCGTCGGGGCGCGTCCAGATCAGCTTGCCGGCCTGCGCGAGTTCGACGCGCCAGGCACGTTCGGGCACGAAACTGTCGAAGGAATCCGTGATCCGTTCGGCGATCAGCGGCGCCTCGATCACCACGCCAAGCTCGGTGTTGAGCCGCATCGAGCGCGGATCGAAGTTGAACGATCCGATGAAGACGCGCCGGCGGTCGACGACGAAGACTTTGGCGTGCAGCTTGTTGCGCGAGAAGGGCGCGACGCCGCGCAGCCGGTGCGAGAGGAAATCGCGCGGCGGGTGGCGGCTCTCGCCGTCGGGGGCGAATTCCCAAAGCTCGACCCCGCGTTTCAGCAGCGGCACCCGGCGGTGGGCATAGCCCGAATGCACCAGCGGCACGTCGGTCGCGGCGAAGGAATTGGTCAGGATCCGCACGCGGACCCCGGCGCGGGCAAAGCGCGTGAGCGCCTTCACCCCGGCGCGCGTCGGCACCAGATAGGGCGAGATCAGCACGAGGTCGCTCCCGGGGTGGCCGAGCGCGCGGATCAGACGGCGCCAGAGCATGCGGTGGCTCTCGATCAGGCCGACGATCTTTTCCGGCGGATCGTAGACGAGCTTCGCATCGGCATAGGTCAGCGGCGTGTCGGGGGCGAGCACGAGGCCGCCCTGCTGCGCCTCGGCGAGCGCTTCGGCATAGGCGCGCGCTTCGGGCTGGGTGAGCCGGGCGCGATCGGCGGCCTCCAGCACGGCGATGCGTTCGGGCGGCGGCGCGGCGATCAGAGCGCTGACCGGCACCGAAAGCGGCGCGTTCCAGTAGCGGTCGAACTGGGTCGCGACCGCGGGCACCAGCGGCCCCGCCGCCGCGATGTCGAGATCCATGTAAAGGCCGCCCGGGGCGAAGCGGTTGAAATAGTCGTCGCCGATGTTGCGCCCGCCAAGCACGGTGACGGCGCCGTCGACCACCATCGCCTTGTTGTGCATGCGCCGGTTCAGCCGGTGGAAATCGGCGAGCCAGGCGAGGGTGCGGGCGCGCCGGATCGGGAAGGGGTTGAAGAGCCGCACCGCGACCCCGGGCAGGGTGTCGAGCGCGGCGAGCCGCTCGTCCATGCCCCAGGTGCCGTTGTCGTCGATCAGGAGCCGCAGCCGGACGCCGCGCGCCGCCGCCGCCCGCAGCGCCTCGAGCATCAGCGCCCCGGCGGTGTCGTCCTGCCAGATGTAATATTGCAGGTCGATCGAGGAGGTCGCGGCTGCGATCAGCTCGAGCCGCGCGGCGAGCGCGTCGAACGGGTCCATCAGCAGATGCACGGCGTCGCGCCCGGGGTTCGCGGCCAGTCCCGGGGCGAAGGCGGCGGCGAGCGCGGAGCCCTCGGGCGGGGGCAGCGCATAGGCGGGGGCGAAGGGGCCGAGCGGGCGCGGATGGGTGAGCCGCGCGCCGATCAGCGTGAGCGCCGAGGCCGCAAGCGGGATCGCCACGGCAAGAAGCAGGAAGAGGGGCAGCCCATGCAGATGCATGGCGGGAGTGTGGTGCGGCGCGGGCGCGCGTCAAGGGGGCAAAGCGAAAGGGCCGGGGAGATCCCCGGCCCTTCGTTTCATGCGTGGCTGCGGCGATCAGCCGATCGCGGCGGCTTTCACGTCTTCGTCGACATAGGGCATGTACTGTTCGAAGTTTTCCTTGAACATCGCGACCAGCTTGTCGGCCTGCGCGTCCCAGGCGGCCTTGTCGGCCCAGGTGTCGCGCGGGTTCAGCAGCTTGGTGTCGACGTCATGCACTTCGACCGGAACTTCGAAGCCGAATTTCTCCGAGGTGCGGTACTTCACGTCATGCAGCGAACCGTCGAGCGCGGCGGTGAGCAGCGCGCGGGTCGCCTTGATCGGCATGCGCTTGCCGACGCCGAAGGGGCCACCCGTCCAGCCGGTGTTGACGAGCCAGCACGAGGCGCCGGTCGCCTTGATCTTCTCCTGCAGAAGCTTGCCGTAAACTTCCGGACGACGCGGCATGAAGGGCGCGCCGAAGCAGGTCGAGAAGGTCGGGATCGGCTCGACGACGCCCACTTCGGTGCCCGGGGTCTTCGAGGTGAAGCCCGAGAGGAAGTGATACATCGCCTGCGCCGGCGTCAGACGCGCGATCGGCGGCAGGATGCCATAGGCGTCGCAGGTCAGCATGATGATGTTCTTCGGCTGACCGGCGAGCGAGCTTTCCGAGGCATTCGAGATGTAATGCAGCGGATAGGCACAACGCATGTTGTCGGTGAGCGAGTTGTCGAAGAAGTCGAGCTCGAGCGTCTCCGGATCGAAGATCATGTTCTCGACCACGGTGCCGAACATCGAGCAGGTGGCGTAGATTTCGGGCTCGGCTTCCTTCGAGAGGTTGATCGTCTTGGCGTAGCAGCCGCCCTCGAAGTTGAAGATGCCCTTGTCCGACCAGCCGTGCTCGTCGTCGCCGACCAGGGTGCGCGAGGGGTCGGCCGAGAGCGTGGTCTTGCCGGTGCCCGAGAGGCCGAAGAAGACTGCGGCGTCATCGGGGTTGCCGATCGCGTGGTTGGCCGAGCAGTGCATCGCCATGATGCCCTTGCCGGGCAGGATGTAGTTGAGGAGCGTGAAGACGCCCTTCTTGTTCTCGCCGGCATAGGCGGTGTTGCCGATCAGGATCAGCTTCTTGTCGAAGTTGAGCGCGACGACGGTCTCGGTGCGGCAGCCATGACGCTCGGGATCGGCCTTGAACGACGGGCAGTTGAGGATCGTCCATTCCGGCTCGAAAGTGTCGAGTTCTTCGCGGGCCGGGCGGCGCAGCATGGTGCGCATGAACAGGCTGTGCCAGGCGAGCTCGGTCACCATGCGCACGTTAAGGGTGTTTTCCGGGTCGGCGCCGCCGAACAGGTCTTCGACGAAGAAGTCACGGCCCTTGATATGCGCGAGCATGTCGGCGTGCAGGCGGTCGAAGGCGTCGGGCGCCATCGGCTTGTTGTTTTCCCACCAGATCGTGTTCTCGACGCTGGCGGTGCGCACGACGAACTTGTCCTTGGGCGAGCGGCCGGTATGCGCGCCGGTCGAGCAGTAGAAGGCGCCGCCCTTGCCCAGCGTGCCCTCACCGCGCTTGAGCGCGTGTTCGATCAGCGCCGGCTCCAGCAGGTTGTAGTAGACATTGCCGAGACCAGTGATGCCTTGGTCTTCGAGGCGTTTCGCCGGGTTCACACGTCCGATGCTCATCTGTTGCTCCCGATGCCGTCGCGCGGCGCAAAGGGTTCCTCCCGGTATCAGGGTCAATACGATACCGATCCTGCGGGGCGATCCCTGCCGGATGTGGCCCCTATAACATGTCGCTTTTGCGAAGGAATAGCGGCCATTGTCGCAGCTAGCGCAAACATCGGCGATTTAGCGCAACCAGCTCTCCGAGGTGAGGCAAATTAGTCAAACCTTCGTTTTTTTCGGCTGAGATGATTCGGGTCGAGGCCGTGATTCGCATAACGGAGTTGATTCCGTTTGCGGGAAAGCGGAGAATGCCTGTCAATCATAATTAGAGCAGTAGAGGGTGCAGGACATGTCGAGGATCGCGCTGGTCGACGACGATCGCAACATTCTTACTTCCGTTTCGATGACGCTGGAGGCCGAGGGCTACGAGGTCGAGACCTATAACGACGGGCAGGCGGCGCTCGACGCGTTCAACAAGCGGCTGCCCGACATGGCGGTGCTCGACATCAAGATGCCGCGGATGGACGGGATGGAGCTGTTGCAGCGGCTGCGGCAGAAGACGACGATGCCGGTGATCTTCCTGACCTCGAAGGATGACGAGATCGACGAGGTGCTCGGTCTGCGCATGGGCGCCGACGATTACGTGAAAAAGCCGTTTTCCCAAAGGCTTCTGGTCGAACGCATCCGCGCGCTCCTGCGCCGGCAGGAGGTGATCGCCGGGGTCGAGGCGCCGGTGACCGAGGACACGAAGATGATCGTGCGCGGCTCGCTCACGATGGATCCGCTGCGCCATTCGGTGACCTGGAAGGGGCGCGAGGTGACGCTGACGGTGACCGAATTCCTGCTCTTGCAGGCGCTCGCGCAGCGTCCGGGCTTCGTGAAGTCGCGCGATCAGCTGATGGACGTCGCCTATGACGATCAGGTCTATGTCGACGACCGTACGATCGACAGCCACATCAAGCGGCTGCGCAAGAAGATGCGCGCGGTGGACGACGATTTCTCCGCGATCGAGACGCTGTACGGCATCGGATATCGCTACAACGAAGAATGACGATTGCGGGGCGCATAGGTGCGGGGCGTTCGGGCGTGACGAAATCCGGCAAACCCGAGACGGAAGTGGTCCTCGGCGAGGACTGGGTCGCGCCGCGGGGCGCGGTCGACGAAGACCTGCGCCGCGGTCGGGCGAAGCGCGGGCTGATCTCGCTCAACCGCTCGCCGCTCGCGCGCAAGATCATCACCTTCAACCTGCTGGCGATGGTGGTGATGGTCGCTGGCGTGCTCTATCTCAACCCGTTCCGCGACAGTCTCGTGTTCCAGCGCGAGAGCGCGATCGTGAGCGAGGCGGAGCTGATCGCCGATATCTTCGAGGCCCGGATGCCGAGCGCGGCGCCCGTCAACCTCGCGGCGGGCGACGGGATCGACGTCGAGGACGTCATGCGCGGGATCGAGCTGCCCGAGGGGGCGGCGATCTATGTCTTTGATACGGCAGGAAATCTTCTGGCGGATTCGATGCAGGTCGGCACCGCTCCGCGGGAGGCCGTCGAGGGCGGCGGCGTCGACAACCGCTCGACGATGATCACCGATCTGCTCAGCCGCGGCTGGGAATGGGTGGCACGTTTCACGCGGCGTGAGGAGCCGGAACGCGCGGCGGACACCAAGGCGATCGCCGAGGCGCTGGTGCCGAAGGTGCGCAATGGCACGACGACGATGGCGACGAACCACGATGCCACGGGGGCGACGATCTTCTCGGTGGCGACCGGGCTCTACCAGAACGACCAGATCGTCGGCATCGTCGCGATGACCTCGGCAGCGGGCGAAATCGACAAACTCGTCCGGGTCGAGCGCGAGCAGGTGCTGCAGATGTTCGTGATCGCGATCATCGTCTCGATCGGGCTGAGCCTCGTGCTCGCCTCGACGATCGCGAACCCGCTTTCCGATCTCGCCGCGGCGGCGGAAATCGGGCGCGACAAGAATGCGCGCAAGATGAGCCCGAGCCGGGTGCGGATCCCCGATCTCACCGCGCGGCCGGACGAGATCGGGCGGCTTTCGGGCGCGCTGCGCGGCATGGTCGCGGCGCTTTACGACCGGATCGACGCGAACGAGCAGTTCGCCGCCGATGTCGCGCATGAGATCAAGAATCCGCTCGCCTCGCTGCGTTCGGCCGTGGCCTCGCTGCGGATGGTCAAGCGCGACGATCAGCGCGAGAAGCTGCTCGGCGTGATCGACCACGACGTGCGCCGCCTCGACCGGCTGGTGAGCGACATCTCCAACGCCTCGCGGCTCGACAGCGAGCTGGTGAAGGAGGAGGAGGAGCATTTCGACCTGCTGAAGATGGTCGGCAACATCACGCAATACCTTGGCGAGCAGGCGCAGACGAAGGGGGTCGAGTTCATTACCGACCTGCCCGGCGAGCCGATCATGATCACCGGGCTCGAGGCGCGGCTGGCGCAGGTCTTCGTGAACCTGATCACCAATGCGATCAGCTTCTGCGACGAGGGCGATGCCGTCCGCGTCTGGGCGCGCAAGCGGGACAATCGCGTGCTGGTGGTGGTGGAGGATACCGGCCCCGGCATCCCCGACGGGGCGCTGACCAAGGTGTTCAAGCGGTTCTACTCCGAACGGCCCGAGGGGCAGTTCGGCGATCACTCCGGCCTCGGCCTCGCGATCTCGAAGCAGATCGTGGAGGCGCATGGCGGCGTGATCTGGGCCGAGAACATCCGCCCGACCGATGCCGACGTGACCTCCGAGCCGCTTGGCGCGCGCTTCGTGGTGGGCCTGCCGGTGTGACCCCCGGGGGCCTTTCCGAAAACATCCATGCGACGGCAGTCGCGCTCGATCCCGGGCGCGGCGTGCTGATCACCGGGCCGTCGGGCAGCGGCAAGTCGGGGCTTGCGCTGCGGCTGATGGCGCTGGGCGCGCGGCTCGTCGCCGACGACCGGGTCGATCTTTCGGTCGAGGCGGGGGCGCTGATCGCCCGCGCCCCCGCCGTGCTGCACGGGCGGATCGAGGCGCGCGGCGCCGGCATCCTGCGCGCCGAGGCCTTCGCCTGTGCGCGCATCCTCCTTGCCGTCGAGATGGGGCGCGACGAGACCGAGCGCCTGCCGCCCCTGCGCGAGACATCTTTCCTCGGCGTCACCCTCCCCCTTGTGCTGCGCCTGCAACATGGTCATCTTGAGGCGGTGGTGGTGCAATGGCTCAAGGGCGGGAGAGTGGCGTGAGCGAGGGGGAGACCCGACCGGATGCGGTGAGCCGCGTCGTGCTGGTGACCGGCCCTTCGGGGGCGGGGCGCACGACGGCGATCGCCGCGCTCGAGGATCTCGGCTACGAGGCGATCAACAACCTGCCGCTGAGCATCGTGCCGCGGCTGCTCGACGGGCCGCTCGCGCGCCCGCTCGCGCTGGGCATCGACGTGCGCAACCGCGATTTCTCCGCCCATGCGATGATCGAGCTGATCGACCATCTCACGCGCGAGCCGGGGATCCGGCTCGAGGTGCTGTACCTCGACGCCACGGTCGAGGCGCTGGTGCGCCGCTATTCCGAGACGCGGCGGCGCCATCCGCTGGCGCCCGAGGATGCGCCGGCCGTCGGCATCGTGCCGGAGATCGACCTGCTGGCGCCGATCCGGGTGCGGGCCGACGTGCTGATCGACACCACGACGATGAGCCCGCACGAGCTGCGCGCGGAAGTGACGCGGTGGTTCGACATGGGCCATATCGCGCGACTCGCGGTTTCGGTGCATAGTTTCAGCTACAAGCGCGGGGTGCCGCGCGGGCTGGACATGATGTTCGACTGTCGCTTCCTTTCGAACCCGCATTGGGTCACCGAATTGCGCCCGCTGACCGGGCTCGATCCGGCGGTGGCGGCGCATGTCGCGGCCGATCCGCGTTATGACGAATTTCTGGGCCGGGTGCGGGATCTGCTGCTGTTCCTGCTGCCCGCGCATGTGGAGGAAGGTCGCAGTCATCTTGCCGTGGGCTTCGGGTGTACCGGGGGGCAGCACCGGTCCGTTGCCGTGACGGAAGCGATTGCCAAGACCCTTGCGGAGGCTGGCTGGCAAGTGTCTAAACGGCACAGGGAACTTGAACGGCGGGGCCAGACCCTGCCGGGGGTGTGAAGGGCAACGGCGCGTGATCGGGATCGTGATCGTGGCACATGGTGGTTTGGCGCGGGAATATCTCGCGGCGGTCGAACATGTCGTCGGCCCGCAGCAGGGTATTCGCGCGATCACCATCGAGGACGACCATGACCGCGCCGCGAAACAGGCCGAGATCCGCACCGCCGCGGATGCGGTCGACAGCGGCGACGGCGTCGTCGTCGTCACCGATATGTTCGGCGGCTCGCCCTCGAACCTGAGCCTGCTGGCCTGCGAGGCCTGCGAGCGCGAAATCATCTATGGCGCCAACTTGCCGCTGTTGATCAAACTGGCAAAATCGCGCAGCCTCGGCGTCCATGCGGCGGTCGAGGCGGCGCTCGATGCCGGTCGCAAATACATCAACAGCTATTCGGCATACGGAACGGGCGGCAAGTGATCATCAAACGGGTTCTGAAGATCGTCAACGAGAAGGGTCTGCATGCGCGCGCCTCGGCGCGCTTCGTCGAGGTGGTCGAGACCTATGACGCGCAGGCCGAGGTCGAGAAGGACGGCATGCGCGTTTCGGGCGATTCGATCATGGGGCTTTTGATGTTGGCAGCCTCGCGCGGAACCTCTATTGAGGTTGCGACCAGCGGGGCCGAGGCCGAGGCGTTGGCCGACGCGCTGCAGGCGCTGGTGGCGGACCGTTTCGGCGAGGACAACTGATCCGGAACGGATCCTGCGATGCTCAAAGAGGGTCCGGTGTTGGACGAACATGCGCGCACCGAAACGGTGCAGACCGAGGTCGAGGTGGCACCCTATGACAAGGGCCGCCTCTCCTACGCGGGAACTTTCACCAATCCCTGGAAGGCGAACACGATCCGCGCGATCGAGTGGATGACGGCGAAGTGGCAACTCCTGCGCCTGATCCGCAAGTTCGAGCGCCGCGGTGCGCCCTTCGGGCAGCCGTTCTGGCCGCAGGCGCTCGAGATCATGGGGATCGACGTCACCACGCCGCCCGAACAGATCGCCCGGATCCCGAAGGAGGGGCCGCTCGTCGTGGTGGCGAACCATCCGCACGGGCTCGTCGACGGGATGGTGCTCGCCTATCTGATCGGGCAGGTGCGCACCGATTACAAGATCCTCACCCGCTCGCTGCTGACCGGCATCCCCGAGATTGCCGAGTTCATGTTGCCGGTGCCCTTCCCGCATGAGGCGAACGCGCGGGAGGAGAGCCTGCAGATGCGGGCCGAATGCATGTCGACGCTGAAGGACGGGGGCGTGATCGTGCTCTTCCCGGCTGGGCAGGTGGCGCATTCGGACACATATTTCGGCACCCCGATCGAGCAGGAATGGAACCCGTTCACCGCGAAGATGGTGGCGCGCTCCGGCGCGCAGGTGCTGCCGATCTATTTCCCGGGGCGCAATTCGCAGGCCTATCAGATCGCCAACAAGCTGAGCGCGACGCTGCGCCAGGGGCTGTTGCTTTACGAAATCCGCCGGGCGCTGAACAAGCGGCAGTCGCCGGTGATCGGGCGCGCCTTTTCCGCCGCCGAGCTGAAGGAGCCGCTGAAGGATCCGCGCCACTGGCTTGCCGAGATGCGGGCGCATACGCTGAACCTACGCGACTGATCCGCGTCGCAGCGCATGAAAAAGGCCCCGGGAAACCGGGGCCTTCGCATTTTGTGGGCGGAGGGCTCAGCGCGTCGGCACCGGCGTCTCGCCGCGGTAGTCGTAGAAGCCGCGCCCGGTCTTGCGGCCGAGCCAGCCGGCCTCGACATATTTCACCAGAAGCGGGCAGGGGCGGTATTTGGTGTCCGCGAGCCCGTCGTGCAGCACGTGCATGATCGCGAGGCAGGTATCGAGGCCGATGAAATCGGCGAGCTCGAGCGGCCCCATCGGGTGGTTCGCGCCAAGACGCATCGCCATGTCGATCGAGCGCACGTTGCCCACGCCTTCATAGAGCGTGTAGACGGCCTCGTTGATCATCGGGATCAGGATGCGGTTCACGATGAAGGCGGGGAAGTCCTCGGCCGAGGCAGGGGTCTTGTTGAGCCGTTCCACCACGCCGAGGAGCGTCTTGTAGGTTTCCTCGTCGGTGGCGATGCCGCGGATCAGCTCGACGAGCTGCATCACCGGAACCGGGTTCATGAAGTGCACGCCCATGAAACGCTCGGGCCGGTCGGTGCGCGAGGCAAGCCGGGTGATCGAGATCGACGAGGTGTTCGAGGCGAGGATCGTCGTCGGCTTCAGATGCGGAACCAGCGTCTTGAAGATCTGGTTCTTGACCTCTTCGCGCTCGGTCGCGGCCTCGATCACGAGGTCGGTCTGGCCGAGATCGGTCAGCGTCAGCGTCGTCTTGATCCGCCCCATCGCGGTCGTCATCTCCGCCTCGGAGATCTTCCCCTTGGAGGCCTGACGGCTCATGTTCTTCTCGATCGTCGCGATCGCCTTGTCGAGGCTCTCCTGCGCAATGTCATTGAGCAGAACGTCATAACCGGCGAGGGCGCAGACATGGGCGATGCCGTTGCCCATTTGCCCGGCGCCCACGATTCCCACAGTTTCGATGGTCATTTCCAATCCTTCCACTGGTCCATGCGGACTGTATTCGCTGCGGTGCAGCATCGCAAGACATATCCGGATTGTGCGAATTTTCCCTTTAGCCCTTTGGCAAGGCTTTCGGCGCATCGTCACTGCGGGTGAGTCGAAATTGAGGTGGGATTATGGCCTTCGAATATTCGGGCGATGGCGCCCTGGATTATTTTCCTTGCAGGTATGGCAAGTCGAAACTGCTTTTCCGCGGCCCGCGCCGCGCGTTGGAGGCGCCCTTCGTCGCGGCGATGGGCGGCTCGGAGACCTATGGCAAGTTCGTCGCCGATCCCTGGCCGGTGCTGCTCGAGGAGCGGCTCGATTTTCCGGTGGTGAACTTCGGCTATCTGAACGCCGGGATCGACGTTTTCGGCAGCGAGCCGCAGCTCGGTGAGCTGACGCGAGAGGCGAAGGTCTCGGTGGTGCAGCTGCTCGGCGCGCAGAACATGTCGAATCGCTTCTATGCGGTGCATCCGCGGCGCAACGACCGTTTCCTGCGTGCCTCGAACCTGATGCGGGCGGTGTTCGACGATGTCGATTTCACCGAGTTCAACTTCACGCGCCACATGATGACGACGCTGAAGATGCAGGCGCCGGAGCGCTACGAATCGCTCGTGGCGGAGCTGCGGCTGGCCTGGGTGGCGCGGATGAAGGCGCTGCTCGAGCGGTTCGAGGGGCCGGTGGTGCTGCTCTGGCTGTCGGAATATCGCGCGCCGCAGCTGCGCGATCCGCTCGGCGCCGAGCCGCTCTTCGTCACCGCGGAGATGGTGGCGCAGATCACGCCGCTCACCAAGGCGCTGGTCAAGGTGGAGCCCTCGATCACCGCGCGTTCGACCGGGACGGTGGGGATGTTCTTCGGCCCGATGGAGGAGCCGGCCGCGCTGACGATGCCGGGGCCGCTGGTGCATCAGGAGATCGCCGAGGCATTGGCGCCGGTTCTGGCGCGGATGATCTGAGGGCGGTTCCGCCCATGCAAAAGCCCCGCCAGTGGCGGGGCTTTCGTGTTTCCGGCTCCGGTCTCTCAGAGCTTTGCGGTCATTTCCGGGACGGCGTCGAACAGGTCGGCGACGAGGCCGAAATCGGCGACCTGGAAGATCGGGGCCTCTTCGTCCTTGTTGATCGCAACGATGATTTTCGAGTCCTTCATGCCCGCGAGGTGCTGGATCGCACCCGAGATGCCGCAGGCGACGTAAAGCTCCGGCGCCACGACCTTGCCGGTCTGACCGACCTGCCAGTCGTTCGGCGCAAAGCCACTGTCCACCGCCGCACGCGAGGCACCGACCGCCGCGCCGAGCTTGTCGGCCAGCGCCTCGATGATCGCGAAGTTCTCTTCCGAACCGACGCCGCGGCCGCCCGAGACGACGATCTTCGCCGAGGTCAGTTCCGGGCGATCCGAGGTCGCCACCTTGTCCTCGATCCAGGCCGACAGGCCCTTGTCGCCCGCGCTCGCGGCCGCCTCGATCGGCGCCGGAGCGCCCGCGCCCGCCGCCTCGAAGGCGGTCGTGCGCACGGTCATCACCTTGACCTTGTCCGCGGATTTCACCGTCTGGATCGCGTTGCCGGCGTAGATCGGGCGCTCGAACGTGTCGGCGTCGACCACGCCCACCA
>NZ_JBFXGV010000062.1:0-16649 GCF_050177655.1 Paenirhodobacter sp. | reverse complement strand
CGCCTCGCGCGCTAGGCGCTTTCGCGCTTTTATTCGCCGCCCCGCGCGCTAGTCTGGCGCAATGCGCGCGCCCTCCCCCCCGCCCTCGACGCTCCAGCACGCCCCCGCCAGGGGGATCGCGCTCAAGGTCTCCTCCGTGCTCGTCTTCATCGTGATGTCCTCGCTGATCAAGGCGACCTCGGACCATGTCCCCGCGGGCGAGTCGGTGTTCTTCCGCTCCTTCTGCGCGATCCCGGTGATCCTCGGCTGGCTCGCCTGGCGGCGCGAACTCTCGAGCGGGCTGCGCGTGCAGAACCCGCTCGGCCATGTCTGGCGCGGCGTCGCGGGGACGATGGCGATGGGGCTCGGCTTTGCCGGCCTCGCCTTCCTGCCGCTGCCCGAGGTCACGGCGCTCGGCTATGCCTCGCCGCTGCTCGTCGTGATCTTCGCCGCGATGTTTCTCGGCGAGCAGGTCCGCGCCTTTCGCCTCAGTGCGGTGGCGCTCGGCCTGATCGGGGTGATGATCGTGCTCTGGCCGCGGCTCGGCTCCTTCGAGGGGCGCGACCCCGCCGCCGCACTCGGCGCGGTGGTGACGCTGATGGGGGCGACCTTCGCCGCGATCGCCCAGGTCTTCGTGCGCAAGATGGTCGCGACCGAGCGCACCTCGGCGATCGTGTTCTGGTTCACCATGACCTCGACGGGGCTCTCCCTCATCACCGTGCCCTTCGGCTGGGTGCTGCCGACGCCGGGCGAGGCCGCGATCCTCGTCACCGCGGGGCTGCTTGGCGGTCTCGGGCAGATCCTGCTGACCTCCTCCTACCGCTTCGCCGATGCCTCGATCGTCGCGCCCTTCGACTATACCTCGATGATCTTTGCTCTCGGCATCGGCTATTTCGTCTTTGCCGAGGTGCCGACCTGGCCCATGCTCGGCGGCGCGGCGCTTATCATCCTTGCCGGCGTGCTGATCATCTGGCGCGAGCATCAGCTGGGCCTGCGCCGCGAGAGGCAGCGCAAGGCGATGACGCCGCAGGGCTGAATTTGCTGCAGCTGCGTCATATCGCGCAGACAACCGCCGCGCGAATCGTGGTAATTATGGCGCACCGACAGGAAGCAGGAGGCTGCCATGATGGAACATGTTACCGTCCACGCCACCAGTGACACGACCGTGCGCGTGAAACATTTCCTCGACCTCGCCCGCAAGGAGGGCATGCATCACATCGAGCTCGACCCCGGCCGTCGCCCCGGCGAGCGTCTGGCCCGCAAGGTCAGCGAAGTGCTGCGCATCGACCGTGACGAACTGGTCGAAGGCTGAACGGGCGGGACAGCCCGGGCCGAGGTCCGACGGGGAAAGTCGAAGGCGCGCCGCGGTGCGCCTTTTTTTCAACGCGGTCGCCTCCCGCGCGATTTCGTGCTAGGGTTGCGCACCGTCATCTGAAGGAGGCAGACATGACCCGTCATCTCATTGATCACGCGGCGCCGCAGGCCGAGGGGCCGCGGATGAAGCATTTCCTCGATCTCGCCCGCAAGGAAGGCGTGCATCCGGCGATCCGCGAACTGAACCAGCGCCCGCAGGCGCGCAGCGCGCGCAAGATCTCCGAGTTCCTGCGGGTCGAACGGGAAAACGTGGTCGAGGCCTGAGCGCTCCCACCCGAATGCAAAAGGCGCGCCCCGGGGCGCGCCTTCGTCGTTTACGCCCCGCCGCTCAGCTGCGGACGAGTTTCTCATAGGTCGCGGCGACCTCCTGCGTCAGCGCGCCGACCTCGAAACTGTAGGGGCCGATCTCACCCACCGGGGTCACCTCGGCGGCGGTGCCGGTCAGGAAGCACTGCTCGAAGCCCTCCATCTCATAGGGCTCGATATGGCGCTCCCAGACGCGGATGCCCTTTTCCTTCAGCAGGCCGATCACCGTCTGCCGGGTGATGCCGTTGAGGATCGCGTCCGGCAGCGGGGTGTGGACCTCGCCCTCCTTGACGAAGAAGATATTCGCGCCGGTCGCCTCGGCCACATAGCCGCGATAGTCGAAGAAGAGCGCATCCGAGCAGCCCTTCGCCTGCGCGGCGTGTTTCGACATCGTGCAGATCATGTAGAGCCCGGCCGCCTTCGCCGCCGAGGGGATCGTCTCGGGCGAAGGGCGCTTCCATTGCGCGATGTCGAGTTTCGCGCCCTTGGTCTTCGCGTCGCCGTAATAGGCGCCCCATTCCCAGCCCGCCACGACGAGCCGCACCGGGTTCTTCACCGCCGACACGCCCATCTCCTCGCCCGCGCCACGGAAGGCGAGCGGGCGCACATAGGCGTCGGTCCAGCCGTTCGCCTTCAGCATGTCGTATTTCGCCTTCTCGATCTCCTCGACCGAATACGGGATCTCCATGTCGAGCAGCTGCGCCGAATGCCGCAGGCGTTTCGAATGCTCCACGCCCTTGAAGATCTTGCCGTTGTAGCAGCGCTCGCCCTCGAAGACCGAGGAGGCGTAATGCAGCGCATGGGTGAGAACGTGAACATTCGCCTCGCGCCACGGCACCAGCTTGCCGTCCATCCAGATCCAGCCGTCGCGATCGTCGTAAGCCCCGGTCATGTCACCCTCCTTCGGAACCCGAGTTTTCGAATATTGCGCAGTAAACGTCCGTTTCGGACATAATATTGCGTAAAATCTGCACCTCGGTAACAATTGATTCTTGGAAAGTCAACAAGGCTGACGTAAAACCGGGAAAAGAGAGGTGGGATCATGGCCGATACCGGGGTGGCAGGGGGTGAGACCCTGCTGTTTCTGACCGACGAACAGCTGCGCAAGGGGATCGAGGCGATGTTCTTCGCCTATCGCGGCTTCACCGCCGATCCCGACCGGATCCTCGACAAGCACGGCTATGGCCGCGCCCATCACCGCGCGATCCATTTCATCAACCGCGAGCCGGGGCTCACGGTGACGACGCTGCTTTCCGTGCTCGGCGTGACGAAACAGTCGCTCAACCGGGTGTTGCGCACGCTGATCGAGGACGGTCTGGTCGAGAACCGCGTCGGCAAGCGCGACAAGCGCGAGCGGCATCTCTACCTGACCGAGGCGGGCAACACGCTCGAGCGCGAGCTGTCGGGCGCGCAGCGCGAACGGATGCGCCTGGCCTATCGCGCGGCCGGGCCGCAGGCGGTCGCGGGCTTTCGCCAGGTGCTCGAGGCGATGATGGATCCCGAGATGCGCCGCCATTACCAGATGCTGAAGGACACCGCCTGATGGGCGCCGGCGAACCGCATCTGCTGATCGTCGACGATGACGAACGGATCCGGGGGCTTTTGCAGAAGTTCCTGATGCGCAACGGCTTTCTCGTCACCGCCGCACGCGACGCGGCGCATGCGCGCCGGCTGCTCGCGGGGCTCGAGTTCAATCTGATCGTGCTCGACGTGATGATGCCGGGCGAGGACGGGCTGAGCCTGACGCGCGATCTGCGCGCGCATCGGGTGGCAACGCCGATCCTGCTCCTCACCGCGCGTGGCGAGACCCGCGAGCGGATCGAGGGGCTCGAGGCCGGCGCCGACGACTACCTCGCGAAACCCTTCGAGCCGAAGGAGCTCCTGCTGCGGATCAACGCGATCCTGCGCCGGGTGCCGGCGGCGGTGCAGACCGGGCCGAAATACATCACCCTCGGCCCGCTGCGCTACGACCAGGACCGCGGCGAGCTCTGGCAGGGGGAGACCCCGGTGCGGCTCACCGCGACCGAGGTGCAGCTGATGCGGATCTTCGCCGCCCGCGCGGGCGAGGTGGTGAGCCGCACCGACCTCGTCGAGGAGCTTGGCCGCGACCGCGCCGCGCCCCCCGAGGAGGCCGCGGGCGACCGCGCCGTCGACGTTCAGATCACGCGCCTGCGCCGCAAGATCGAACCCGACCCGCGCGAGCCGCGCTACCTGCAGACGGTGCGCGGGCTGGGCTACATGCTCGCCCCCGACTGAGACCGATTCCCGCGCCGCCCCGCTGCGAGCGGTAACGGAATGCCGCCGCCCGGCGCCGCCGCGCCCGGCCCTGCCACCTTCTGCGGCACGCAAGCGAAATCCTTGCCACGGCAGCGCATTTCCGAGGTGCTGCGCGCGAATGTCTTCTGGACGGATTGGGGCGCGATTGCTAAAGAACCGCCATGTTTGGCGGCACTTTCGTGCGGCCCGGCACGTCGTATCGGCCTCATCCGAGGCCCCGGAAGGGAGAAGATTCGTGTCCCACGCAGAAGATCACGCAGGCACCCGGAGGGATTTCCTCTACTACGCAACCGCCGGAACCGGCGCCGTGGTCACCGGCATGGCCGTCTGGCCGCTGGTGAACCAGATGAACGCTTCGGCCGACGTCAAGGCGATGTCCTCGATCTACGTCGACATCTCGGGCATCGAGACCGGCACCCAGCTGACCGTGAAATGGCGCGGCAAGCCGGTGTTCATCCGCCGCCGCACCCAGGAAGACATCGACCTCGCCCGTTCGGTCGACATCACGACGCTGACCGACCAGACCTCGGAAAACGCCAACAAGCCGGGCACCGACGCCTCGGACCAGAACCGCACCCTCGACGAGGCCGGCGAATGGCTGGTGATGATGGGTGTCTGCACCCACCTCGGCTGCGTGCCGCTCGGCAATGCCGGTGACTTCGGTGGCTGGTTCTGCCCCTGCCACGGCTCGCACTACGACTCGGCCGGCCGCATCCGCAAGGGCCCCGCGCCGCGCAACCTCGACATTCCGATCGCGGCCTTCACCGACGACACCACGATCAAGCTCGGCTAAGAGCTCGGGACGCAAAAGGGACAGAACAATATGGCTGGAATTCCTCACGACCATTACGAGCCCAAGACGGGCATCGAGAAATGGCTGCACGAGCGTCTGCCCGTCGTGGCGCTGATCTATGACACGATCATGATCCCCACGCCGAAGAACCTCAACTGGTGGTGGATCTGGGGCATCGTCCTCGCATTCTGCCTCGTGCTTCAGATCGTCACCGGCATCGTGCTGGTGATGCACTACACCCCGCATGTCTCGCTCGCCTTCGCTTCGGTCGAGCACATCATGCGCGACGTGAACGGCGGCTACGCGCTGCGTTACGTCCATGCGAACGGCGCCTCGCTGTTCTTCTTCGCCGTCTATATCCACATCTTCCGCGGCCTGTTCTACGGCTCCTACAAGGCGCCCCGCGAAGTGACCTGGATCGTCGGCATGATCATCTACCTGTGCATGATGGGCACCGCCTTCATGGGCTACGTGCTGCCCTGGGGCCAGATGTCGTTCTGGGGGGCCACGGTGATCACCGGTCTCTTCGGCGCGATCCCCGGCATCGGGCCGCATATCCAGGCCTGGCTGCTCGGCGGGCCGGCGGTCGACAACGCGACGCTGAACCGCTTCTTCTCGCTGCACTACCTGCTGCCCTTCGTGATCGCCGCGCTCGTCGCCGTTCACATCTGGGCCTTCCACACCACGGGCAACAACAACCCGACCGGTGTCGAAGTGCGCCGCGGCTCCAAGGCCGAGGCCGAGAAGGACACCCTGCCCTTCTGGCCCTATTTCGTGATCAAGGATCTGTTCGCGCTGGCCCTCGTGCTCACGATCTTCTTCGCGGTGGTGGGCTTCATGCCGAACTACCTCGGCCACCCGGACAACTACACCGAGGCGAACCCGCTCTCGACGCCCGCGCATATCGTGCCCGAATGGTACTTCCTGCCGTTCTACGCGATCCTGCGCGCCTTCACCGCCGACGTCTGGGCGGTGATCCTGGTGAACAAGATCACCTTCGGCATCGTCGACGCGAAGTTCTTCGGCGTGCTCGCCATGTTCGGCGCGATCATCGCGATGGCGCTCGCGCCCTGGCTCGATACCTCCAAGGTCCGTTCGGGCGCCTATCGCCCGATGTTCAAATGGTGGTTCCGCCTGCTCGTGATCGACTTCGTCGTGCTGATGTGGGTGGGTGCGATGCCGACCGACGGGATCTATCCCTATATCTCGCTGATCGGTGCGACCTACTGGTTCGCCTATTTCTTCGTGATCCTGCCGCTGCTCGGCCTGTTCGAGAAGCCGCTGCCGATGCCGGCGACGATCGAAGAAGACTTCAAGAGCCACTACGGCACGCCGGCTGAGTAAGGATGAGGACTGGAATCATGAAGAAACTCCTGATCTCTGCCGTTTCCGCTCTGGTGCTGGGCGCCGGTTCGGCGATGGCCTCGGAAGGCGGCAACGTGCCGGACTTCGCCTTCTCCTTCGAAGGCCCCTTCGGTCGCTTCGACCAGCAGCAGCTCCGCCGCGGCTTCCAGGTCTACAAGGAAGTCTGCTCGGCCTGCCACGGTCTGAAATACGTCCCGATCCGCACGCTGTCCGATCCCGGCGGCCCGGAAATGGACCCGACCTGGGTGCGCACCTTTGCCGCCGATCTCGACCCGGTGGTCGACCCGGACACCGGCGAGGAGCGTCCGCGCAAGGAGACCGACCACTTCCCGATCCGCACCGGTGACGGCATGGGCCCGGATCTCAGCCTGATGGCGAAGGCGCGTGCGGGCTTCCACGGCCCCTACGGCACCGGCATCGCGCAGCTGTTCAACGGCATCGGCGGCCCGGAATACATCCACGCCCTGCTGAACGGCTTCACCGGCGAGGAAAAGGAAGAGGCTGGCAACACCTTCTACGAGAACCACATCTTCTCGACCGGCTGGATCAAGATGCCGCCGCCGCTCTCGGACGACCTCGTGGAATACGAGGACGGCACCCCGGCGACGGTCGAGCAGATGTCGGAAGACGTCGCGACCTTCCTGATGTGGGCGGCCGAACCGAAGATGATGGCGCGCAAGGACATGGGCTTCACCGCCGTGATCATGCTCGGCCTGCTGACGGTTCTGCTTTACCTCACCAACAAGCGGATCTGGGCGCCCCACAAGGGCAAGCACTGATCGCCTGACGGATCGTCAAGGACATGAAACGCGCCCCCCCGGGGCGCGTTTTCCTTTGGGGGCGGCGGAGGGGGCGCTGCCCCCGGCTGCGCCTCCCCCGGGATATTTTGGCTCTGTAGAAACGAAGCGGGGGGCGGCGCGCGCTTTGCGATGGCCGCCGCGGCCGGCTTCGCC
This sequence comes from Paenirhodobacter sp., assembly GCF_050177655.1. Taxonomy (NCBI): domain Bacteria; kingdom Pseudomonadati; phylum Pseudomonadota; class Alphaproteobacteria; order Rhodobacterales; genus Paenirhodobacter; species Paenirhodobacter sp. The sequence continues at coordinate 9,602 of NZ_JBFXGV010000062.1, read as the reverse complement.
TAGGGTCGGGACAAAGGAGACCCAGATGCCCGAGACCCGTGCCCCGCGCCTTTGCGTGCTGATCGACGCCGACAACGTGCCCTCGGGCTATGCCGAGGCGATCTTCGAGGAGATCGCCGGGCTTGGCGAGGCCTCGGTGCGGCGCATCTACGGCGACTGGTCGGCAGTGCGGCTGGCCGGCTGGGCGCGCAAGGTCAACGCGCTCGGCATGGTCGCCGATCAGCAATTCGCCAATACCAAGGGCAAGAACGCCTCCGACATCGGCCTCGTGATCGCGGCGATGGATTTCCTGCATTCGGGCCTGTTCGATGCCTTCGTGCTGGTCTCCTCGGACAGCGATTTCACCCGGCTGGCCGCGCGCATCCGCGAACAGGGGCTCGACGTCTACGGCATGGGCGAGAAGAAGACGCCCGAGGCCTTCCGCAACGCCTGCAAGCGCTTCATCTATGTCGAGAACCTCGGCGCGGAGACCGCCCCCGCCGCCGCGCGCCCCGAACCCGAGGCGGCGCCGCAGCCGAACGACCCGGCGCCCGACGCCCCCGCCGCGACCGGGCCGCAGCCCCCCACCAAGGCGATCCCGCTGATCGTTGCGGCGATGAAGCGGATCGGTTCGGAAGAGGAATGGTATTCGCTCGGCCAGCTCGGTCAGTTCATCACCCAGGCGAACCCGGATTTCGACAGCCGCACCTATGGCTATGCGAAGCTCTCCGACCTGCTCGAACGCACCGGCCGCTTCGAGGTGAAACGCGAGCGCAACCACCTGATGGTGCGCGACAAGGCCTAGCCCTTCGCGCCATAGCGCGCCAGGAACATCTCGACCGCGCCGTCGATCACCCGCTTGCGGTCGTATGTATTGCCCTTGCAGTCGACACCGCAAAGCAGCCGGCAATGGATGCCGACCTTGCACAGCTCGAGAAACTGGTCCGCGGCGAGGTCGATATCCTCGATCACCAGCGCCCCGCGCTCGGTCGCCTTGCGCAGATAGGCGGTGACGCGGCTGTGCACGAGCTCGGGACCGGAGCGGTAGAAATCCTCGCCGAGCTGCGGGAAACGGTCGCTCTCGGCCACGCAGAGCCGGTAGGTCTGCAGCCCGAAATCGGAGGTGATATAGTCGATGAAGCGCGCCGCGGCTAGGGAAAGCACGGTCGCGACCGGCATTTCGGCGGCGTTGACAAGCTCGACCGCCTCATCGGCCTGGCGCTCGCATTCGCCCTGCGCCACCGCCATGAACAACAGCCGCTTGTCGGGGAAATAGCTGTAAAGCGTGGCTTTCGACACCCCCGCCGCCCGCGCGATATCGTCGACCGAGGCGCCCTCGAACCCGTCGCGCAGGAACACCTGCCGCGCGCCGTCGAGCACCTGATCGAATTTCCGCCCCTTGCGGATCGTCGCTTTCGCCTCGGTCATCCTGCGTCCCCCGTTCCGTTCCACCTTAAACCGTGCGGTTCAGTCGCCGCAAGGCACCGCCGCCGGAACGCAACGGGCCGGGAGGCGCTCCGCCCCCCGGCCCGTCCGTGCGATGCGCGGCGATCAGGCCCCGAAGGCGGCGTCGAGTTCCTGCGCCTTCTTCGTCGAGGGATGTTCCGCGCAGCGCGCGACCCAATCCTTCACCGAAGCGATTTCCGGGATGAAATCGGGCCGCCACAGGAAGACCGAGGCCATCAGCAGATCGGCCGCGGAATATTTGTCGCCAAGCAGCCAGGGCCCGCCCTCGAGCGCGGTGGCGAGCGTCGCGCCGATTTCCTCGAGGCCGCGGAAGGTCGCGTGGAAGGCGGGGTGGTCGATGTCGATGTATTTCGCCACGCGCACCGGCTCGACGACGCCCTGATAATAGGCCATCCAGCTCAGGAACTGGCCGCGCTTCGCCTCGCCCGGCATCGGGGCGAGCTTCGCTTCCGGGAATTTCTCGCACAGGTAGGTGAAGATCGCCGAACGCTCGCGCACCGTGTCCTCACCGTCGGTGAGGAAGGGCACCTTGCCCTCGGGATGCGGGTTCGCCGCATCGCGCGCGCCCGAACCGTCGGCGCGGGCAATGTCGACCTGCTTGATCGCGACCTTGTTGAGCGCGCCGAGCTCGATCAGCAGCGCGAGCACGCCCGTGGAGCGCGAATTCGGGGAATGGTAGAGGGTGATCATCAGAGAACCTCCTGAGCCGATAATGACGGCGGGGGCCCCGCCGCGTGGATCGAGCCGGGCGCCACGGGGGCGACCGGTCTTGCGCATCGTCTAGCACAGCCGCACGTCGCGCAACTTGATTTGGCTCAGCTTCGCAGCAGAGTGCAGAAATTGCGCGCAATTATCTTGCGCAATGCGAAACCTCAGCAGCGCCCCGCCGTCAGCGCGCGGGTGAAGGCGCGCAAAAGCGCCACCCGGCGCGGGCGAAAGCTTTCGTCGGCCGGGGCGATCGCGACCATCCGCGCGACGATGAACTTGCGGAAATCCTGGCGCAATCCGCACCAGGCGAGCAGCATCAGCTCGCGGTCGAGATAGACGAGGCCGAGCGGCCAGATCCGCCGCGCCGTCTCCGCCCCGCCCGCGTCGCGATAGCGCAGATCGAGCGCGCGCTCCTCCCAGCAGGCGGCGCGGATCACCTCGAGATCGACCGGCGCCGAGGCGCGGCGCTCGAACCGGTAGGAGGAGAGCACCGCATGCGCGGCCTGATGCGCCCGCGTCTCGGGCAGCGTAGCGGTGATCTTGGCGAGCGCCATCTCCCCCGCCCGGGCAAGCGCCGGATCGCCGAGATGGCGCAGCTCGGCGATGCCGAGCGTCAGCGCCTCGATCTCCAGCCGCGTCAGATTCTGCGGCGGCAGCGCCGGATCCTCGGCCAGCGTATAGCCATAACCCGCCTCCCCCTCGATCCGCGCGCCGCCCGCGCGCAGCGCCTCGATATCGCGATAAAGCGTGCGCTCGGAAACGCCCGTCTCCTCCGCCAGCCGCGCGGCGGTGAGCGGCGCGGGCAGGCGCCGCATCGCATCGAGCAGGCGAAACAGGCGATCGGAGCGGGACATCGGAGATCCTGACAGCTTCTGACAGGAGCACTCTGGCAGGATGCTGCTGTCAGATCCAGTCAGGAGACCTACGATGATCACCCTCTACCACTCCCCGAACTCCCGCTCGACCTCGGTGCTCGCGCTTCTGCGCGAGCTCGGCGCCGAGGAAAAGGTCACGATCCGCCGCGTCGAGATCCCCCGCGCCGACGGCTCGGGCGCGCGCGATCCGGCGAACCCGCACCCGGAGGGCAAGGTGCCCTTTCTGACGAACGGGGCGGACACGGTGCGCGAACGCGGCGCGATCTTCACCTATCTGTGCGAGATCTTCCCCGATGCGGGCATGGCCCCGATGCCGGGCGAGGAGGGGCGCGGCGCGTTCCTGAGCTGGATGGCCTATTATCAGGGCGTGATCGAGCCGGTCTTCGTGCTGAACATGCTGGGGCTCGACAATCCGCGCCTGCAGGCCACCTTCCGCGGCCTGCCCGAGATCACCGAAGCCCTCACCGCCGCGCTTTCGCAAGGCCCCTGGCTTCTGGGCGAGAGCTACTCGGCGGCGGATCTTCTGATCGCCTCGCCCTTCCTGTGGTTCCCCGAGCTTTGCCCCGACCATCCCGTGGTGCGCGACTGGGTCGCGCGCGCGGGCGAGCGCCCCTCGGCGCTCTGGGCGAAACAGCGAGACGACGCCTGAGGACGTCGCGGCGGGATCAGCCGATCTCGCCGCGCACCCCGCCGGTCTGCGCCCGGTCGAGGAGCAGATGGTCGAGCAGCACGCAGGCCATCATCGCCTCGGCGACGGGCACCGCGCGGATGCCGACGCAGGGGTCGTGGCGCCCCTTGGTCACGACCTCGACCGCCTCGCCCGCGGTGTTGATCGAGCGGCGCGGCGTCAGGATCGAGGAGGTCGGCTTGACCGAGAAGCGCAGCACGACCGGCTGGCCCGTGGTGATGCCGCCAAGAATGCCGCCGGCGTGGTTGGTCAGGAACTCGGGGCCGTTCGGGCCCATCACGATCTCGTCGGCGTTTTCGGTGCCCATCAGGGCGCCCGCCGCCATCCCCTCGCCGATCTCGACCGCCTTCACCGCGTTGATCGTCATCATCGCCGCGGCCAGATCGCTGTCCATCTTCGCATAGATCGGCGCGCCGAGGCCCGGGGGCACGCCCTCGGCCACCAGCTCGATCACCGCGCCGACCGAATTCTGCTGCTTGCGGATCGCCTCGAGGTAATCGCTCCATTCCGCCACCGCCTCGGCATCGGGGATGAAGAACGGGTTGCGCAGGATCTCCTCGCGGTCGAAACGCTCGCGCGAGATGTGTTTCGCGCCCATCTGGATCATGTAGCCGGTGATCCGCAGCCCCGGCACCAGCGCGCGCAGCACCGCCTGCGCGACGCCCCCCGCCGCGACCCGCGCCGCCGTCTCGCGCGCGCTCGAGCGCCCGCCGCCGCGCGGATCACGGATGCCGTATTTCAGATGATAGGTGATGTCGGCATGGCCCGGGCGGAACTGCCGCGCGATCTCGCCGTAATCCTTGCTGCGCTGGTCGGTGTTCTCGATCATCAGCTGGATCGGCGTGCCCGTCGTGCGCCCCTCGAAGGTGCCCGAGAGGATCTTCACCCGGTCCGGCTCCTGCCGCTGCGTCGTCATCTTCGACTGGCCAGGGCGGCGGCGGTCGAGGAAGACCTGGATGAACTCCTCGGAGATCTCGATGCCGGGCGGGCAGCCGTCGACGGTCGCGCCCAGCGCGGGCCCGTGGCTTTCCCCCCAGGTGGTGACGCGGAAGATGTGACCGAAGCTGTTGTAGGACATGGGCGCCTCCCTTTCCCGTTGCTCTAGCAAGCGCCGGGCCGCAAAACAATCCGCCCCCGGACAAACCGCCGCGATGCGACGCCCTGCCCCTTGCGGGGGCGGCGCAAGCTGCCACAGTGGGCCGCGCCCCGAAAGACCGGGAGGAAAGAGGATGACGACCCCGACGACGACCCCGCGCAGGCGCCTGCCGCTCACCGGGCAGATCCTGATCGCGATGGGCGCGGGCGCGGGCTGCGGCCTCGCGCTCGAGGCCTGGGGAACGGAATGGCTGTCGAGCTGGCTCGTCGAGGGGCTCTTCGCGATGCTCGGCACGATGTTCCTCAACGCGCTGAAGATGCTGGTGGTGCCGCTCGTCTTCTTCTCGCTGCTCTGCGGGGTCACCGGGATCGGCGATATCGGCGCGCTCGGCCGGGTCGGGGGCAAGGCGCTCGGCCTTTATCTGCTGACCACGGCGATCGCGATCTCCTCGGCGATCCTGATCGCCCTCGCCATCGCGCCGGGCGAGGGGTTCGATCTCGGCACCGCGCCGGTCGACGGCTTTACCGACGGCAAGGCCCCCTCGCTTTGGGAGACCTTCGCCGCGATCGTGCCCGACAACCCCATCGCCGCCTTCGCCGGGGGCGAGATGCTGCAGATCATCTTCTACACGATCGTGCTCGGCATCGCGGTGCTGATGCTCGGCGCGCGCTCGAAACCCTTCGTCGCCGCCGCGGCCTATATGAACGAGGTGATGATGAAGATCGTCACCATCGTGATGACCTTCGCCCCGATCGGCGTCTTCGCCCTGATCGCGCGCAGTTTCGCCGAGCAGGGCGCGGCGCTGTTCCTGCCGGTGCTCGCCTATGTCGGCACGCTGCTGCTTGCCCTCGCCGTGCATCTCTTCGTGACGCAGATGGCGCTTCTGAAGCTCTTCTCCGGGCTGAACCCGCTGATCTTCCTGCGCGACATCCACCCCGCGCAGGTCTTCGCCTTTTCCACCGCCTCCTCGACCGCGACGATCCCGGTCACGCTGCGCGCGGTGACCGAGCGGATCGGCGTGAGCCAACCCGTCGCCGCCTTCACCGTGCCCTTCGGCGCCACGATCAATATGGATGGCACCGCGATCATGCAGGGCGTCGCCACCGTCTTTCTCGCCCATGTCTACGGCATCGAGCCGGGGCTTTCGGGCTATCTCGGGGTGATCGTGATGGCGGTGCTCGCCTCGATCGGCACCGCCGGGGTGCCCGGGGTCGGCACCGTGATGCTGACCATGGTGCTCACCGAGGTCGGCCTGCCGATCGAGGGGATCGCGCTGATCCTCGGCGTCGACCGGCTGATGGACATGGCGCGCACCGTCGTCAACGTCACCGGCGACGCGGTGGTGACGACGATCGTCGCGCGCTCCGAGGGGGCGCTCGACCTGCGCACCTTCGCCAATCCGAAGGCGGGGGAGGAAGGCGACGCGCTGCACATCAATCCGCGGGCAAAGAAGGAGCTGGCCAAGATCGCCGCGCCGCGCTGAGGCGGGCTCAGCCGCGGATGATCTTGCCCATCATGTCGGTCTTCCACAGGAACTGATGCGCGAGCGCGAGGCTCACATGCACCGCGATCAGAAGCCAGAAGAGCGGGCGCAGCACATCGGCATGCAGAAAGCGCGCAATCTCGCTGCCGCCGTAATAGCCGAGCATCCCGGTCAGCGGCATCGCGAAGAAGAGCGCGTAGAACACCCATTGGCCGAAGCGCGCGAGCACCCGGAAGAACCAGGGCGCCCCCATCGGCTCGGGCGGCACGCCGAAGCTCAGCCGCAGCAGGAGCCGCAGCACGGCCAGCGCGATCACCGCAGACCCGATGCCCACATGCAGCGCCTCGGAGGGGTGGAAGCCGATCTCGAGCCCCACCCCGCCCATCGCCTGCGGCAGCGCGAGATTGGTGAGGATCAGCGCCACCATGCTCCAGTGCAGGAGCCGCTGGGCGAGCGAGAAACTGGGGGGAAGGCTGCGCATCGACGACCTCATTGCCGCCAGACGGGCGGTCTGTTGCAATCTGTCCAGCCACCTCCCGTTTCGCGCCCCGGGGCGGGAAAGGCAAGGCTGTAAGTCGAGTGTTTTTGTCGCAGATCGCGCCCCGCCCCGCCTTCCCCTTGCGCGCGCGCGCCCCTGCGCTATGGTGCGTGCCACCTCGGGGTGCTCCGTCAGGGGCTGAGATGCGCAAGCGAACCCGTCGAACCTGAACCGGTTAAGACCGGCGGAGGGAAGGTATCCGGGTTCTCCGGCCTGACCCCGCCCGTCAAGCCATTGGAGACCAGAATGAAGAAAACTCTGATGCTTGCGGGACTGCTCGGCACCGTCGCCACGATGGCGATGGCCGCGGACAAGCCCGTGCTCACCGTCTATGCCCCCGATTACTTCACCTCCGAATGGGGTCCGGGCCCGGCGATCGAGACCGGCTTCGAGCAGATCTGCGATTGCGATCTGCGCTTCGTCGCGGGCGACGTGCTGCCGCGGATCCTGCTCGAGGGCGAGAAGACCGAGGCCGATGTCGCGATCGGGCTGAACACCGACGTCACCGCGCGCGCCCGCGCCTCGGGCCTGTTTGCGCCGCATAACGAGGATACCTCGCGCCTCGATCTGCCGGTGAAATGGGAGGACGACACTTTCCTCCCCTTCGACTGGTCGGAGACCGCCTTCGTCTATGACAAGACGAAGCTGAAAAATCCGCCGAAGTCCTTCGCCGAGCTGCTCGACGCCCCGGCCGATGCCTACAAGATCGCGATCGAGGATCCGCGTTCCTCCATTTCCGGGCTGGCGCTGCTGCTTTGGGTGAAGGCGGTCTATGGCGACCAATCGGCCGAGGCCTGGGCCAAGCTCGCGCCGAAGGTGCTGACCGTGACGCAGGACTGGTCCACCGCCTACGGCCTCTTCACCGATGGCGAGGTGGACATGGTGCTGAGCTTCACCACCTCGCCCGCCTATCACATCATTGCCGAGCAGGACGACACCAAGGCCGCCGCGATCTTCCCCGAGGGACATTACCTCTACACCGAGCTCGTGGCGCAGCTGAAAACCTCGAAACAGCCCGAACTGGCGCAGAAATTCATGGATTACGTCCTTTCCGACGACTTCCAGGGCATGATCGCGACGGCGAACTGGTCCTATCCGGTGATCATGAAGCCCGACTTCCTGCCCGAGGGTTTCGCCACCCTGCCCCGCCCGGAAAAGACGCTCTCCTTCAGCGAGGCGGAGGCCGAGGCGCTGCGTGGCCCGGCGCTTGACGAATGGCGCGCGGCCTTCCGCAAATGATGCCGGCGGCACTGGCCGCGGCGCTTGTCGCCGCGCTGGTGCTGGCCCCCCTCGGCGCGGTGATGCTCCGCGCCGGGGGGCTTTCCGCGCTTGGCCCCGCCGATCTCGAGGCGCTCTGGTTCACGCTCTGGCAGGCCGCGGCCTCGGCGCTCTTCTCCTGCGCGCTCGCCGTGCCGGTCGCGCGCGCGCTCTACCGGCGCCGGTTCCCGGGGCGCGGGGCGCTCATCTCGCTGATGGGGGCGCCGTTCCTTTTGCCGACGATCGTCGCGGTGATGGGGCTGATCGCGGTCTTCGGCCGGCGCGGCGCGGTGAACGCGCTGCTCGGCGCGATCGGCCTGCCCGGGGTGACGATCTACGGCGCCCATGGCGTCATCCTCGCCCATGTCTTCTTCAACCTGCCGCTGGCGGTGCGGATGGTGCTGCATGGCTGGCAGGCGATCCCGGCCGAGCGGCTGCGCCTTGCCGCGAGCCTCGGCTTCGGCGGGGCAGAGATCGCGCGTCATCTCGAACGCCCGATGCTGCGCGCGGTGCTGCCCGGCGCCTTTCTCGCGATCTTCCTCGTCTGCCTGACCTCCTTCGCGATCGCGCTGACCTTGGGCGGCGGCCCGCAGGCGACGACGATCGAGGTCGCGATCTATCAGGCCTTCCGCTTCGACGCCGATCTCGGCCGCGCCGCGGCGCTCGCCGCGCTGCAGGTGGCGATCTCGCTGATCGCGCTGGCGCTGAGCTGGCGCATCGCGCTCCCCGAAAGCTTCGGCGCCGGGCTCGATCGGCCACTGCCGCCGGGGCTCTTGCCCGCGGGCCCGCTCCCGCGCGCGCTCGACGCGCTGGCGCTGATCGCCGCAAGCCTCTTCCTGCTCACCCCGCTCGCCGCGATCCTTTCGCGCGGCCTGCCCGCGATGGCCGATCTGCCGCCTTCGGTCTGGCGCGCCACCGCCACCTCGCTTGGCATCGCCACCGGCGCGACCCTGCTCACCCTCGCCCTCGCCCTGCCGCTTGCCCTCGCCGCCCCCCGCGCGCGCTGGGCCGAGGCGGCGGCGATGGCGCCGATGACCGCCTCGGCGCTCGTACTCGGCACCGGGCTTTTCCTCATCGCGCAGCCGTTCGTGCGGCCGACCGCGCTCGCGCTGCCGGTGACGCTGCTCACCAATGCCGCGCTGTCGCTGCCCTTCGCGGTGCGCCTCCTGATCCCCGAGGTCCGCGTGCTGCAGGCCGATTACGACCGGCTCGCCGCCTCCCTCGACCTGAGCGGCCTTGCCCGGCTGCGCCTCCTGACCCTGCCGCGCCTCGCCCGGCCGCTCGGGTTTTCCGCGGGCCTCGCCGCCGCCTTCTCGATGGGCGATCTCGGCGTCATCACGCTCTTCTCCGATGGCCGGATCCAGACCCTCCCCCTCGCGCTTTATCAGCTGATGGGCAGCTACCGGATGGATCAGGCCGCCGGCGCCGCCTGCCTGCTGATGGGCCTCACCTTCGCGCTCTTCTTCGCGCTCGACCGGATCGGACAGCATGCTGACCCTCGATAAGCTCCT
>NZ_JBFXGV010000061.1:0-18146 GCF_050177655.1 Paenirhodobacter sp. | reverse complement strand
CGCTGACCTATGCCTGCAGCCCCGCGCAATGGGCGCGGCTGCGCGCCGAGCATGACAGCGCCCGCGCCTGGGAGGTGCCCGAAAGCCGGATCGGTCTGATCGGCGCCGCCGAGGCGCGCGCGCGCCTCGCGGTGGCGGGCACGATGGGCGCGCTCGTGCTGCGCGGCGTCGCCCGGGTGCAGCCGGCGAAGCTCGTGCGCGGGCTCGCCGCGGTGGTCGAGCGGCTTGGCGTCACCATCCACGAGGGCACCACCGTCACCGCGATCGCCCCCGGCCGGGTCGAGACCGACCGCGGCACGCTCCGCGCCGGCACGATCCTGCGCGCGACCGAGGGCTTCACCGCCACCCTGCCCGGCCATCGCCGCGACTGGCTGCCGCTCAACAGCGCGCAGATCGTCACCGAACCGCTGCCCGAGACGCTTTGGGACGAAATCGGCTGGCGCGGCGCCGAGCTCTTCGGCGATGCCTCGCATGCCTATTGCTACGCCCAGCGCACCCGCGAGGGGCGGATCGCGATGGGCGGGCGCGGCGTGCCCTATCGCTACGGCTCGCGGCTCGACCAGGCGGGCGAGACCCAGGCGGCGACGGTGGCGCAGCTCACCGCGATCCTGCACCGGCTGCTTCCGCAGACCCGCGCGCTGCGCATCGACCACGCCTGGTGCGGCGTGCTCGGCGTGCCGCGCGACTGGTGCGCGAGCGTCGGGCTCGACCGCGCGACCGGCATCGGCTGGGCGGGCGGTTACGTCGGCATCGGCGTCTCGACCTCGAACCTCGCCGGGCGCACGCTCGCCGATCTGGCGCTTGGCCGCGAGAGCGATCTGACCGCCCTGCCCTGGGTCAACCGCCGCCCCCGCCGCTGGGAGCCCGAGCCGCTGCGCTGGCTTGGCGTGCAGGCGATGTATCAGCTTTACCACCTCGCCGACCGGCGCGAGGCCCGGGGCGGCGGGCAGCGCAGCTCGCGGCTTGCCGCGCTCGCCGACCGGCTCACCGGGCATTGAGCGCGGCGCGTTGACATCGGCCCGGCGCGATGACAGCCTGCCGCCGCAACGCGAGGGGGACGGCATGGGTTTCGCGACATCGACGGAAGGGGCGCTCGACCTCGGCGCGCTGTCGGTGCGCTGCGCGCGCATCGCGCCCGAGACCGCCGCCGCGATCCTGCGCGAGCATTACGGCCTTGCCGGCACGCTGCAGCGCTTCGACACCGAGATGGACGACACCTTTCGCCTGCTCACCCCCGAGGGGCGCGGTTTCATCCTGAAGATCGCGAACCCGGGCGAGACGCTGGTGGACCTTGATTTGCAGGTCTCGGTGCTGCGCCATCTCGAAGCCGTCGCCCCCGAGCTGCCGGTGCCGCGCGTCTTCGCCGACCGCACCGGCGCCTTCCTGCCCGAGATCGCGACGCCCGAGGGAACGCGCCGGATGCGGCTGATGAGCTATCTCGAGGGGACCGTGCTCGACACCGTCACCCCCACCGCCGAGGAGCGCGCGGCGATCGGGCGGATCTGCGGCGCGCTGCGCCTCGCGCTTGCCGGTTTCACCCATCCCGGCGCGGCGCGGCGCCTTGCCTGGGACATCCGCCAGCTGCCCGGGCTCGCGCCGCTTCTCGCCCATGTCGCCGATCCCGCGCAGGCCCGCGCGCTCGAACGCGGGCTTGACCGTTTCGCCGCGCTGATGCCGCAGATCGAGGCGCTGCCGCGGCAGGTGCTGCACAACGATTTCAACCGCTCGAACCTGCTCGTCGCGCGCCCCGGCCCCGCCCGCGTCGCCGGCATCATCGACTTCGGCGACACCGTCGAGACCGCGATCGCGATCGACCTCTCGACCGCGATGATGAACCAGATGCCGCGCGACGGCGCGAGCCGCATGGTCGACGACATGCTCGCCGAGCCGCGCGAGGTGATGCGCGGCTATCTCGAGATCGCGCCGCTCACCGACACGGAGCGCGCGCTGCTGCCGCATCTGGTGATGGGCCGCGTCGTCACCCGTGCGCTGCTCTCGCTCTGGCGCGCCGCCCGTTTTCCCGACAATGCCCGCTATATCCTGCGCAACACCGAACAGGGCTGGGCCCAGCTCGACTGGTTCCTCGCGCGCGATGCGGACGCTGTTTCCAGCCTGTTGCTCTGACCGAAAGGGACCAAGATGTCGACGCCGCGCGGCAAGATGGTGAACGCCTTCAACCCCGACAGCCTTGCCGGGCTGCCCGCCGCCACGCAGGAGGCGATCCGCCGCCGCGACCGGCTGCTCGGCCCGGCCTATCGGCTGTTTTACGAGGAGCCGGTGCAGGTCAGCCGCGGGCTTGGCACCAAGCTTTACGACCGCGAGGGCAACGAATATCTCGACGCCTATAACAACGTGGTGCCGCTTGGCCATTGCCACCCGCGGGTGATCGAGGCGGTGACGCGGCAGATGCAGACGCTCTGCACCCATACGCGCTACATCCAGGACGGCATCCTCGATTATGCCGAGGCGATGCTGCCGAGCTTTGGCGGGCGGATCGCGGCGGCGGGGCACATGATGTTCACCTGCACCGGCTCGGAGGCGAACGACCTCGCGATGCGGATCGCGCGCCATGTCACCGGGCGGCGCGGGATCATCTGCACCGCCGAGGCCTATCACGGCAATTCCGATCTTACCGCAAGCTTCTCGCCCTCACTCGGCAATCGCTCTCCGCTCGGCACCTGGGTGCGCCGGATCCCCGCGCCCGACAGCTACCGCCACGACCCAGCGACGCTGGGCCGGATGATGGCGGCGGCGGTGCGCGCCGAGGCGCAGGAGCTGCGCCGCCACGGCGACGGGCTCGCCGCCTTCATCGCGGACGCGCTTTTCTCCTCCGACGGGATCTTCGCCACCCCCGAGGTGCTGCGCCCGGTCGCCGAGGCGGTGCACGCCGAGGGCGGGCTTTTCGTCGCCGACGAGGTGCAGTCGGGCTTCGCCCGCTCGGGCGAGCGGTTCTGGGGCTTTCAGCGCCACGGCATCGACCCCGACATCGTCACCATGGGCAAGCCGATGGGCAACGGCTACCCGGTCGCGGGGATCGCGATCGTCGCCGATGTGCTCGAAGGCTTCGGCCGCGACACGCGCTATTTCAACACCTTCGGCGGCAATGGCGTGGCGATGGCCGCGGCGCAGGCGGTGCTCGACACGATCCGCGAGGAGGCGCTGATCGAGAGCGTCGCCCGCGTCGGCGCCGAGATCACCGCCGGGCTGCGCGCGCTTGCCCCGCGTTTCGAGGCGATCGGCGACATCCGCGGCGCCGGGCTTTACATCGGGGTCGAGATGATCCGCCCCGACGGCAGCCCCGACGCCGCCGCGGCCGGGCGCATCGTCAACGGGCTGCGCGCGGCGCGGGTGCTGATCTCGGCCACGGGCCCCGACAGCAACGTGCTCAAGATCCGCCCGCCGCTGGTGTTCTCCTCCGCCGATGCCGACCGGCTGCTGAGCACGCTCGAAACCGTGCTCGCCGCCACGGTCTGAGACTCAGCCCGCCGCCTCCAGCCGCCCGGCGCGCAGATGCAGCGCGCGGGGCGTGAGCGCGGCGCGGAACTCCGCGTCATGGGAGACGATCAGCATCGCCTGTGGCAGGCGTTGCAGGATCTCCGTCAGCCGCGCGAGGTTTTCCACGTCGAGCGCATTCGTCGGCTCGTCGAGGAGCAGCACCTCGGGCTCCATCGCCAGCACGCAGGCGAGCGTCACGAGCCGCTTCTCCCCGCCCGAGAGGTGATGGGTGACGCGGTCGCGCAGGTGGTCCAGCGCGAGATCGCCGAGCACCCGGTCGACCACGGCGCGCGCCTCGGCGCGGCTGCGGCCGAGGTTGAGCGGACCGAAGGCGATGTCCTCGGCCACCGTCGGGCAGAAGAGCTGATCGTCGGGATCCTGGAACACGAAGCCCGCGCGCCGGCGCACCTCGTGGAAATCGGCCTCGACGCGGCGGTCGCGCCCGAAGGCCGCGATCCGCCCGCGCCCGGGCGCGATCAGCCCGACCGCGAGGCGCAGCAGCGTCGATTTCCCCGCCCCGTTCGGCCCGACGAGGGCGAGCCGCTCGCCGGCATGGAGCTGCAGCGACGCGCCGCACAGCACCTCGCGCCCGCCGGGATAGGCGAAATGGATGTCTTCGAGCTCAAGCAGGGGCATGAATGATCTGCACTCCGATCAGGGCCGCGGCGGCCAGCAGCGCGAGGGCCGCAAGGAGATAGTCGGCGCGCCGCAGCGCGTAGGTTTCGAGCAGATGCAGCCGCCCGTCGAAGCCGCGGCATTTCATCGCCTCGAGGATCCGCTCGGAGCGCTCGAAGGCGCGCACCAGCATCATGCCCACGAGGTAACCGAAGCTGCGATAGCTGTGCAGGTTGGTCCCCGGCCGGAAACCGCGGCATTTCATCGAGGTGCGCAGCCGCAGATATTCGCCGCGCAGCACCTCGACGTAGCGGGTGGTGAAAAGCATCAGCTGCACCAGCCGCTCGGGGCAGCGCAGCGCATGCAGCGCCATGCCGAGCCGCGCCGGTTCGAGCGTGGCGAGGAGCGCCATCGCCATCAGGATCGCGGCATTGGCGCGCAGCGCGATCCGCGCCGCCTCAGAGAGGCCCTCGCGGCTCGCCGGAAAGCCCCAGATCGTGACCAGCGGCGCCCCCGGCACGGTGAAGGGCAAAAGCACGAGCATCAGGAGGACGAAGCCGTCCATCCCCGCCATCTTCTTCAGCGTCGGACCCGCGGGCAGGCCCGAAAGCGCGAGCGCGAGAAGCGCCAGCGCCAGCGCGCCGCCCAGCGCCGCGAAAGCGCTCAGCGCCACGGTGAGCAGCGCAAAGCCCAGCGCCAGCACGATCCGCAGCCGCGGGTCGCGCTGCGGGATCGGCGCGGCGAAGGCCCGCAGGGAAATCCCTGCGAGCCGCCGGTCTGCCGGGGTGAGCCGGTGCCCCATCAGGCGAGGCTCCGACGCCGCCCGGCGACGTAGAAGCCGATGCCGAACAGGCCGAGGATATAGCCGATGCCGCCGAGGATCCGCTGCAGGTCGTTGTGCTCGCGATAGGCGTCGATCTCGCGGCGCAGCGGGCGGACCTCGTCGCGCAGCATCGCGGCGATGGCGAGCTTGTCGGCCATGCTCAGCGTCACGACGCCGCCGGGCGCGGGCGCGGGCGCGGCGGGGCCGGCCGAGGCGCCCTGCGGCGCGGCGGCGGGCGTGCCCCCGACCGCGGCGGCAGCCTCGGCCCCGGCCTGCGCCGTGTCCTGCTGCATCCGCAGCACCTGTTCGACATCCTCCTGCGTCATGGTGAAGCTTACCTGATGGCCGGCGCCAAGATCGGCGTGGAACTCATGCGCCACGGCGACATGCGGCGTGAAGGTGAAGGCCCCCTCCGCATCGGTCACCGTCTCGCCGAGCCGCGTGCCGTCGGGGCCCAGCACCTCGACCGTCGCGTTCTTCGCCATGTCGCCGTTGGAAAAGCCGATCTCGCCCTCGATCTCGGTGCCCGAGGGATAGGCCGAGGCGATCACCTTATGCGCGGCGGCAGGGCCCGCCCCGAGCGCGAGCGCGAGCGCCAGGGCGGCGGAAAGGATCAGGGAGCGGCTCATGCGCGGACCTCCTGCAAAGGGGTGAAAAGGGCGGGCTTGACCTGGCGGATCAGCGCGACGGCGGCGCCGGTCAGCAGTGCCTCGATCGCCATCACCGGGATATGGGCGAGGAACACGAGCCGCGCCGCGGCCAGGAATTCGTCGCCCGAGAGCGCCAGCGCAAGCGCGACGCAGCCGGTGGTGGCGGCGATCGCGAAGGCACCGCCCGCCGCCCCCCAGAGCACCCCGCCAAACCCCGGGCTGCGCCGGATCAGCGGCCCGAAGATCAGCCCCGCGACCACCGCCGGCAGCGCGATGTTGACCGTGTTGACGCCCAGCACCGTGAGCCCGCCGAAGCCGAAGAACACCGCCTGCAGAAGCAGCGCGACGAAAAGCGCCGGAAACGCCGCCCAGCCGAGCACCAGCCCGGCGAGCCCGTTCAGGATCAGATGCACCGAGCTGGGCCCGATCGGCACATGCACGAGCGAGGCGACGAAGAACGTCGCCGAAAGCACCCCCGCGGCGGGGATCTTCTCCACCGGCAGGCGCCTCAGCCCGAGCGCGATTCCGCCCGCACTCAGCACCGCGCCGGCGACGAGAACCGGGGCCGAAAGCGCCCCATCGACGATATGCATCTTCCCCTCCCTCAGTTCAGATCCCGGGCGCGGACCCAGATCACCGCGTCCTGGCTCATCTCCTTGCCCTCGAAGCTGGTCTCCGGCCCGGTGCCCAGCGCGGCAAAGCCCCAGTCCCCCGCCTTCGGCAGCCCGTAGGTGAAGCAGCCATTCGCATCCGAGGTGACGACGAGCGCCCCCCCGGGCGGCGGCGAAACGCTCGGCGCGGTGGCGGCGAAGCGCGTCAGATCCGGGGTGGCGGCGATATATTCGACCTCGATCTCGGCGCCCGCGACCGGCTTGCCCTCCGAGAGCACGCAGCCCGAGAAGGTCGATCCGGTGGGGATGTTCGTGGGCTTCGTCAGCGGCACGATCTCGGTCGGCAGGCCGAGCGGCTCGGTCCAGTCGGTGGGCAGCTCGCCGAGGTTGAGAAAGCTTTTTGCGATCTGCTGGATGAAGATGTCCTCCGAGCCCTCGAGATAGGGCGCGGGCACCACGGCGACGACATAGTCGCCCATCTTCTTCACCGGCAGGGTGACGGCCCAAGCATCGGCCTCGTTGCCCGCGCCCTTGAAGCGCTTCGCCACCAGCGAGGAGGCGAGGTCGATGCGCTTGCCGTGATTGACCGCGAAGACCTGCTCGGGCCGGCCCATGTCCATCGCATGGCCATTGTCGAACGGGTGCCAGAAGATCAGCCCCAGTTCGACCGCGCCGGGTTTCTCGAGCAAGGGCTCGGGG
Source organism: Paenirhodobacter sp. (assembly GCF_050177655.1). Taxonomy (NCBI): domain Bacteria; kingdom Pseudomonadati; phylum Pseudomonadota; class Alphaproteobacteria; order Rhodobacterales; genus Paenirhodobacter; species Paenirhodobacter sp. The sequence goes on along the minus strand of NZ_JBFXGV010000061.1, from coordinate 11,253 downwards.
GTGTAGACCAGCTGGAAATGCGCCTGAGCCAAACTGGGGGCCGCGACCAGCGCCGCGGCGGCAAGAAGGGAAGTGTAACGGTTCATGTCGTCTCTCGTTGGTTGATGCGCGAGAGGCCCGGGGGCCACGCGCAACGGACAAGAGGACGGACGGGGAGAAGGCACGAATTGGACCGCCGCAGAAGGCACGCCGGGCCGCTCCGGGCCAGACGCTCACCCCGGCGCCCGGTGGAAGATGCCCCGCAAAACGCGGGCCATATGTCCGGCAGGTCTCCTGGCTTGCGGGTCTTCGCTCGGCTGGCCTTCCCGGATCGCTCCAGTGGCATTCTCAGCTTCGCTCGCCGCTTACAGTTGCGGGGGCAGCCACGGACTAGGCGCATCGCGCCGCACCGTATTCCCTTTCTCGCCCGACCGGACCTTGCGGCCCGGAACGGGACCGGTCATGCCCCCTGTGTTGCACCGCAGCATACATCCTGTCAATCGCCCTCCCGGCGCAGCAGGTAGATATCCATGATCCAGCCGTGGCGCGCCCGCGCCGCCGCCCGCGCCGCGACGATCTCGGCGCCCACCGCGGCGAGCGGGCCGGAGAGGCGGATCTCCTCCGCCATGCCGGCATAGGCCGACCACCAGATCGAGACCCCCTCGGGCGCGAGGCTGCGAAAGGCGCACTCGCCGTCGAGCATCACGACGAGCGTTTCCGCCCCCGCGGGCCAGCCGCCTTCGCGCAGCCGCCGCCCGGTGGTGACGGTGAAGGGCGCGCCGATCGTGTTGAGCGGGATCGCGTGGCCCGAGGTGAGCGCCGCGATCGCGGTGATGCCGGGGATCACCCGCGTCGTCACCGGGCGCGCCCGGCCAAGCCGCCCGGCGATGCGCAGGGTCGAATCGTAAAGCGCCGGATCGCCCCAGACGAGGAAGCCGACGCGCCCGCCCGCGGGAAGCTCGCGCGCCATTTCACGCGCCCAGACCGCCGCGATCGCGTCGTGCCAGGCATCGACGCCGTGGCGATAATCGGGGTCGCCCGCGTCGCGCCGCGGCAGGTCGAACTCGACCACCCGCACGCCTTCGGGCAGATGCTCGGCGCAGATCGCGCGGCGCAGCGCGGCGAGGTCGTCCTTTTCCACGCCCTTGCGCGGGATCAGCACGAGATCGAGCGCGGCCATCGCGGCGATCGCCTGCAGCGTCAGATGGCGCGGGTTGCCCGCGCCGATACCGATCAGGAAAAGCTCGATCATGCCGCGCCCTCCCCGGCTTCCGGCCCCTCGGGGCGATGGCCCCGCGCGGGCTCCGCGAGCGGGCCGTAAAGGATCATCGCCGGCGCCCCGGTGGGCGGCGCATCGGCGAGCGCTTCGGCCAGCGCCGCCACACTCATCCGCGCGATCCGCTGCCCGGGGGTCGAGATCGCCTCGGCGATCAGCGCCGGGGTTTGAGGCGGCAGCCCCGCCGCGATCAGCCGCGCGGCGAGATCGGCAAAGGTGCGCCGCCCCATGTAAAGCGCGGTCACCGCCCCCGGATCGGCAAGCGCGGCGAGGTTCAGCGCCTCGGGCAGCGCGCCGGTGACGTCGTGGCCGGTGACGAACTGCACCCGCCGCGCCGTCTCGCGCCGGGTCAGCGGGATCCCCGCGGCGGCGGCGGCGGCGGAGGCGGCGGACACCCCCGGGATCACCTCATGCGCGATCCCCGCCGCCTCGAGCGCGCGGATCTCCTCCTCAAGGCGGCCGAAGATCCCGGCATCGCCCGATTTCAGCCGCACCACCCGCGCGCCGGTGCGGGCGTAGTCCACAAGCAGCCGGCTGACGTGGTCCTGCGAGGGCGAGGCGCGCCCCGCCCGCTTGCCCACGCCGACGAGATCGGCGCCCGGGCGCACCCGCGCGAGGATCGGCCCCGAGGCGAGATCGTCGAAGAGCACCGCATCGGCGCGCGCGAGCCGGTCCGCCGCCTTGAGCGTGAGCAGCTCGGGATCGCCCGGGCCGGAGGAGACGAAACTGACGAAACCGCTCATGGGGCCTCCGCGATCAGGTGAAAGAAGCTGCCGCTGGCAAGGCCGCGGCGCGAGCCGGTCTCGGCCACCGCGCGGCCCTCGGCATCGACGACCCCGGCAAGCGGCGCATCGGGCTGCGCGAGGATCGTGGAATAGTGGAATTCGTGGCCGCGCAGCGCCGCCCCCGCCGGGCCGAGCCCCGGCACCGGCGCCGCGAGCCGGGCGAGCCGATAGCCCAGATGCATCCGCCGCGCGGCGTAGGAGGTGACGAGGCCGAGCAGCCCGGCCATCTCGTGGCGCCTGCCCGCGGCGTCGATCAGCGCCGCCCCCATCGCCATGTAGCCACCGCATTCGCCATGCACCGGCCGCGTCTCGGAGAGATGCCGCAGCCCGGCGCGGAACCGCCCCGCCGCGGCAAGCCGCCCGGCGTGCAGTTCGGGATAGCCGCCGGGCAGCCAGCAGGCATCGGCGCCCTCGGGCGGCGCCTCGTCGGCGAGCGGCGAGAAGGGCAGGATCTCCGCCCCCGCCGCGCGCCAGTGCTGCAGCAGATGCGGATAGACGAAGGAAAACGCCGCGTCGCGGGCAAGCGCGATGCGCTGGCCGGGCGGCGGCGGCAGGCAGGCGGGGCCGGGCTCGGGCGTGCGCGCCCCGCCCCCCGCCGCCGCGGCGCAGAGCGCATCGAGATCGACATGCGCCGCGACGAACGCCCCCGCCGCCGCGATCAGCGCGTCGATGCGGGCGTGTTCCTCGGCCTGGACAAGGCCCAGATGCCGCTCGGGCAGTTCGAGATCGGCGCGCCGCGGCAGCACGCCGAGCACCGCGATCCCGGCCTCCGCCAGCCCCGCGCGCAGGAGCGCCTCATGCCGGGGCGAGGCGACGCGGTTCAGCACCACCCCCGCGATCCGCAGCCCCGGCCTGAGCTGCGCAAAGCCCAGCGCCACCGCGCCCGCCGATTGCGCCTGCCCCGAGGCATCGAGCAAAAGCACCACCGGCCAGCCCATCCGCTGCGCGATCTCGGCACTCGCGCCGGTGCCGCTCGCCCCCGGGCGCGCGACCCCGTCGAAGAGCCCCATCGAGCCCTCGGCAAGCACCAGATCGGCGCCCTGCGCCGCCGCGGCCAGCCGGTCGAGGAGCACCCCCGGCATCGCCCAGCCGTCGAGGTTGAACGAGGCCCGCCCGGTCGCCGCGGCGTGAAAGCCGGGGTCGATGTAATCCGGCCCGCTCTTGAACGGCTGCACCGCAAGGCCGCGCGCGGCAAAGGCCCGCGCGAGGCCAAGCATCAGCGTCGTCTTGCCGCTGCCCGAGGCGGGGGCGGAAATCATCAGCCCGGGCGGCAGAAGTGGATCGGGCGGCGTGCTCATTCCGCCCCCTCGGGAAAGCGCGGCGCCGCGCCGCGCGGGCGGAAGCGGCGGTCGTAATCGCCCGCGTAAAGCCGGCTTTCGTCGAAATCCTCGGCGCCGAGCGCCCGCCCGACGAGGATCAGCGCGGTGCGCCCGCGCTCCGCCCCGCAGGCGTCGCAAAGCGCACCCAGCGGCGCGCGCACCACGCGCTGATCGGGCCAGCTCGCGCGCCAGATCACCGCGGCGGGGCAGTCCGCGCCATAGGCCGGCACCAGCCGCGCGACGACCTCCTCGAGCACATGCACCGAAAGATGGATCGCGAGCGTCGCCCCGGTCGCGGCGAAGGCCTCGAGCCGCTCGCCCGCGGGCATCGCGCTTGCGCGGCCCGAGGTGCGGGTGAGCACCAGCGACTGCGCCACCCCGGGCAGCGTCAGCTCGGCGCCGAGCGCGGCGGCGGCGGCGGCAAAGGCCGGCACGCCCGGGGTCACGTCATAGGGGATGCCCTCGGCGCGCAGCCGGCGCAGCTGCTCGCCCATCGCCGACCAGACCGAGAGATCGCCCGAATGCAGCCGCGCGACATCGTGGCCGGCGGTGTGGGCGGCGCGGATCTCGTCGAGGATCGCATCGAGCGAGAGCGGCGCGGTGTTGACGATGCGCGCGCCCGGCGGGCAATGCGCGAGCAGCGCCTCGGGCACCAGCGAACCGGCATAAAGGCAGACCGGCGAGGCCGCGATCAGGTCGCGCCCGCGCAGGGTGATGAGGTCGGCGGCACCGGGGCCGGCGCCGATGAAATGGACGGTCATTGCGGATCTCCGGGAGGGGGAAAGGCGGCTTCGGCGATCGCGGCGCTGGCGCTGCGATCGGGCGAGAGCGCGCGGGGGGACAGGAGCCGGGCGCCGGGGCCGGCGGCCGCGAGCGCCGAAGCCTCGGCGAGCGAGCCGGTGCCGAAACGCGCGATCTGGCGCGGCGAGCGGGTCGGCGTCGGCTGCCCGGCAAGCGCCTCGGGGGCGAGCGCGATCAGCGGCAGGCCGAGCGCACGGGCAAGCGCGCGCGCCTGCGGGGCGCGCGCCTTTTCCGCGCTGGTGGCGAGTGCCTGCAGCCCGCCCCCGCCCCCCGCCTGCGCGAGAGCGGCGTGCAGCGCCTCGAGCGGTGCGGCGGCGCGAAAGCCGATCCCCGCCACGCGGCGCGGCGCAACGGGGGCAGGTTTTTGCGGATCGCTCATCGCTCGAGGCTCCATTGCAGGATCGGGCGCGCCCGGGTCCAGCCGTGCAGCCGACCGAAGGGCGCGGCCTCGGCCAGCTCGATCTTCAGCAGGCTGCCGCCGAAACGCAGGTGGCTTTCGATCAAAAGCGCCTCGCTTTCGAGCGTGACCGAATTGCACAGAAGCCGCCCGCCGGGGTGCAGCCGCGCAAGCACCTGCGCGATCCCCTCCGCCGTGACGCCGCCGCCAAAGAAGACGGCATCGGGCGCGGGCAGAGCGGAAAGCGCCTCGGGCGCGCGGCCGGGGCGGATCTCGATGCGATGGGCGAGGCCGAAGCGCGCGGCGTTCTCGGCGACGAAGCCGCGGCGGCCGTCGTCGGGTTCGAGCGCGATCGCCCGCGCCCCCGGCGCCGCGCGGCACCATTCGACCGAGATCGAACCGGAGCCCGCGCCGATATCCCAAAGCAGCGCGCCGGGCCGCGGCGCGAGCGCCGAGAGCGTCATCGCGCGCACCGGGCGCTTGGTGATCATCCCGTCGGTGGCGAAAAGCGCGTCGGGCAACCCGCTTGCGCGCGACAGCCCCGCCGCCCCCGCGCCCTCGATCGCCACCGCGACCGGGGCGGAGACCGACAGGGCCTCGGGCGCGGCGGCGAAGGCCTCGGCGCGGGTCTCGTGCAGCCGCTCGCGCGGGCCGCCGAGCGCCTCGAGCACGACCATCCGCGAAGCGCCGAAGCCCTGCGCGACCAGCCATTCGGCCAGCGCCGCGGGGGCCGCACCGTCGCGCATCAGGCAGATCACCCGCACGCCGGGCGCGAGCACCGGCACCAGCCGCGCGAAGGGCGCGGCGTGCAGCCCGAGGCAGTCGACCTCCTCGAGCCGCCAGCCAAGCCGCGCGGCGGCAAGCGCGAAACTCGAGGGCGCGGGAAAGGCGCGCCATTCGCCGGGCGCGAGATGGGGGGCGAGCGTGCCGCCGACGCCGTGCCAGAACGGATCGCCCGAGGCGAGCACCGCGACCGGGTGGCCCCGCAGCGCCAGCACCGGCGCCACCGAAAACGGCAGCGGCCAGGCCTGCCCGCGCGCCCCCACGTCCGCGAGCGCAAGATGGCGCGCGCCGCCGAAGACGATCTCGGCGCGATCGAGCGCGGCGCGGCTTGCGGGGCAAAGCCCGTTCAGGCCATCTTCGCCCAGACCGATCAGACTCAGCCAGGGATCAGCCATGACGCGCATCCTCCTTCTTGGTGGCACCAGCGAGGCGAGCGCGCTCGCCCGGGCGCTGGCCGAACGCGGCACGCCGGCGCTGTTCTCCTACGCCGGGCGCACCGAAAGCCCGGTGCCGCAGCCGCTGCCGATGCGGGTGGGCGGCTTTGGCGGCGTCGCGGGGCTGATCGAAACGCTGCGCGCGGGCGGCTTCAGCCATGTGATCGACGCCACCCATCCCTTTGCCGCGCAGATGAGCCGGCACGCGATCGCCGCCTGCGCCGCGACGGGCGTGCCGCTTTGCGCCTTTGAGCGGCCGGAATGGGTGCCGGGCGCGGGCGACCGCTGGAGCCGCGTGACCGGGATCGCCGCGGCGGCCGCGGCCCTGCCCGAGGCCCCGGCGCGGGTCTTCCTCGCGATCGGCAAGCAGCATCTCGCGGAATTCGCCGGCGCGCCGCAGCATCACTACCTGCTGCGCCTCGTCGATCCGCCCGCCGAGGCGCTGCCGCTGCCCGACGCCGAGGCGGTGATCGCCCGCGGCCCGTTCACCGTCGAAGGCGACACCGCGCTCCTGCGCGACCATGCGATCACCCATGTCGTGGCGAAGAACGCCGGCGGCAGCGGCGCCGCGGCGAAACTCGCGGCCGCGCGCGCGCTCGGCCTGCCGGTGGTGATGATCGACCGCCCCGCGCTGCCGCCACGGCTCTTGCGCGGCTCGGTCGAGGCGGTGCTCGACTGGCTCGATCATGGCGCCTCCGGGGCGAAGCGCGGGGTGTAGACGAAGCGCCCGACGCGATGCGTCTGGCTGTTGCCGAGGATCACCACGGTGCGCATGTCGGCCATCTCCGGGCGCGCCTCGGCGAGCGGGACGGTGAGCAGATGCTCCCCCGGCCCGCTCACGTCGCGCGCAAACGAGATCAGCCGCGCGCCGCCGCATTCCGCGCGCAACACCTCGAGCGCGCGGGCGAACCCCTCGGGCCGTGCCTTCGAGCGCGGATTGTAGAAGGCCATCGCGAAATCGCCCTGCGCCGCGGCGCGCAGGCGGCGCTCGATCAGCGCCCAGGGCTTGAGGTTGTCGCTCAGGTTGATGACGCAGAAATCATGGCCGAGCGGCGCGCCGAGCCGGGCCGCGGCGGCGAACATCGCCGAAATGCCCGGCAGCACGCGGATGTCGAGATCGCGCCACTCCGCGGGCCCGGCCTCGAGCGCCTCGAACACCGCCGAGGCCATCGCGAAGACGCCCGGATCGCCCGAGGACACCACCACCACCCGCCGCCCCGCCGCGGCAAGCGCGAGGGCCTCGGCGGCACGCGCGCGCTCGACCCGGTTGTCGGAGGCATGCAGCGCAAGCCCCGGGCGCGGCGCCACCCGCGCGACATAGGGTCCATAGCCGACGATGTCGGTGGCCGAGGCCAGCGCCGCGCTCACCTCGGGCGTCACCAGCGCCTCGGCCCCGGGGCCGAGCCCCGCCACGATCAGCGCGCCGCTCATGGCCGCCGCCCCTGCCCGTGCACCACGGCGAGCGAGAAATAGGGCGCCTCCGCCACCTCGGCGAGCCGCGCGACGCGCTGGCCCGGCATCGTGCCGCGCTCGATCAGCCAGGCGCGCTCGAGCGTCCCCGCGGCGGCAAGCGCGCGCTTGAGCTTTTCGAGGTTGCGCCCGATCTTCATCACCACGAGCGCGTCGGTGTCGCGCGCGCGCCGGGTGATCTCCGCCTCGGGCAGCGTCGCCATCGCCACGGTGAGCACGTCGTCGCCCCAGGTGATCGGCTGGCCCGTCTGCGTCCAGCAGCCCGACATGCCGGTGATCCCCGGCACGATCTCGATCTCGGCGCGACCCTGCAGCCGGCTGTGCAGATGCATGAAGGAGCCGTAGAAGAAGGGATCGCCCTCGCAAAGCACGACGACCTCGGCGCCCATGGCGAGATCGGCGAGCCGCGTCGCCCAATCCTCGTAGAAGGCGGCGAGCAGGCGGTTGTATTCGGGGTCGGAGACCGGGATCTCGACGGTGACGGGATATTCCATCGCGTGCTCGACCGCCGCCGCGGGCAGCATCCCCTCGACGATGCGCCGCGCCTGGCCGCGCGCGCCGCGCTTGCAGAAATAGGCGACATGGCGCGCGCCCCGCAGGATGCGGTCGGCGCGCACGCTCATCAGTTCGGGATCGCCGGGGCCGAGCCCGACGCAGATCACCTTGCCCATGCTCATTCCTTCCGGCTGGCGAGCGCGTTCAGCGCGGCGGCGGTGATCGCCGAGCCGCCGAGCCGCCCGGCGACGATCATCGCGGGCACCGGCGCCTCGGTGATCAGCGCCTCCTTCGATTCCGCCGCGCCGACAAAGCCCACCGGGCAGCCGACGATCGCCGCCGGGCGCGGGCAGCCCGGGTCGGCGAGCATGTCGAGCAGGTGGAACAGCGCGGTCGGCGCATTGCCGATCGCCACCACCGCGCCGGCGAGATCGGGCCGCCAGAGTTCGAGCGCGGCGGCCGAGCGGGTGGTGCCCATTTCCGCGGCAAGCCCCGGCACCCGCGGATCGCCGAGCGTGCAGATCACCGCGTTTTCCGCGGGCAGGCGCGCGCGCGTCACCCCCTCGGCCACCATCTTCGCGTCGCACAGGATCGGCGCGCCGGCCACCAGCGCGGCGCGCGCCGCCGCCGCCATGCCGGGGCTGAACCGCACGTCGCGTTCCAGCCCGACAAGCCCCGCGGCATGGATCATCCGCACCACGACGGGCTCCTCCTCGGGGTCGAACCGCGCGAGATCGGCCTCGGCGCGGATCGTGGCGAAACTCCGGGCGTAGATCTTCGCCCCGTCCTTTTCATAGTCATGCGGCATCGCGGGGTCTTTCCTGGGCCAGTCGGGATCGGTGAGCAAAAAGGGCTCGGTGAGGTCACGGCGCGCGGGGGCCGCGCCGGCGCGCCCCTGCCGCACGAGGTCGAAACGCCCCGCCGCCGTGGCGGTGAGGGTCAGCGCGGCGGGGCCGGGATGGGCGCAGCCCTTGGCGCAGCCCGAAAGGTGCAGCACGCCGTCCTCGGGCAGCTTCGCGGCCAGCGCGCGGGCGAGCGGCCGGGTCTCGGCGCGCGCCTGCGGGCAGTCGGGCGCGCCCGGGCAGGCGGCGATGCGCAAAAGCGGATCGCCCGCGCGCACGATCAGCCCGGGCAGATCGGGCAGCGCGCGCAGCCCCTCGATCAGCACCATCCGCCAGGGCGTGAGCCGAAGCGCACCGCCCGCCCGCGCCGCGAGATCGGCAAGCGCGGCAAGGCCGGGCGCGTCGAACCGGCCGAATTCCGGCGCGACGAAGGCCCCCTCGGCGCAAAGCCCGGGCGCGGGCGGGGCGAGCGGCGCGGCGGCGGGCTCCGTCTCCCAAAGCGCGGGCAGCGCGGCGCCCGCGACGAGATGGCGCGCCATCCGGCCGCGGCCCTCCCGCACACCGCCGCTCGCCACGAACCAGCGCGCGAGCTCGAGCGCCGCTTCGGCCGCCTCGGCCGCGGTCACCGGGCGGCCCGCGGCGCGCCCCTCCGCGCGGCAGATCAGCCCGCCCGCGGCGCCGCGCTCGATCCGGATATCGGCCGAGCTCGCGGTCAGCACCGGGCGCGGCCCGGCCTCCACCGCAAAGCCGAACTTGCCCGGCAGATCGGGCGCATCGGTGCGCGCGAGCGCCGCGGCGAGATCCGCCGCGATCCGCGCCTCGACGCCCCCGGGCGCGGCGAAGGGGGTGACGAGGATATTGCGCCGCGCCTCGGCCCGGATATCGGCGTCGATCAGCCCGAGCGCGGCAAGCGCCGCAATCAGCGGCGGATGGCTCTCGGCGCTCACCCCGCGCAGCTGCAGATTGGCGCGGGCGGAAAGGTCGATCAGCCCGTTGCCGTGGCGCGCGGCCAGCAGCGCGATCTCATGCGCGAGCGCCGCCGACAGCCGCCCCATCGGCACCCGCAGCCGCACCACCAGCCCATCGCCCGAAGCCATCGGCCGCAGCGCGCCGGGGCACCAGCCCCGGATCTGAAACTCATCCCTCATCCGCCGCCCCTTCCAGATCCGCGAGGATCGAATTGCGCAAACTGTGCCAGAGCCCCGCCGCCCGCAGCGCCGCAAACCGCGCGCGCAGCGCGGCGAGCGCCTGCGGGTTCTCGCGCGCGAGAAAGGCGACGAGATCGTCGCGCCCGAGCGTCGCCGTGTAGTAAAGATCGAAGAGATGCGGCCCGACGACGCCGGCGAGATGGGCGAAGGCCGCAAGATGGTCGAGCGTCGCGGCGATCTCGGCGCCGCCGCGAAACCCATGGCGCATCATGCTCTCGATCCAGTCGGGATTGGCGGCGCGGGCATGGACCACGCGGGCGACCTCTTCGGCGAGGGCGCGCGCGCGCGGCGCCCCGGGCCGGGTCGCGTCGAGATGGTAAAGCGCGGGCGCCGGCCGGCCAAGCCGCGCCATCGCCGCGGCAAAACCCGCCTCATGGGCGGCGTAATCGGCGGCCATCAGCAGGTCGGTCTCGGGCAGATCCTGCAGATGGACGAAGCCGTCCGCGCCCGCGAGCCGCGCCTCGAGCGCCGCGCGCGCCGGGCGCGCCTGCCCCTGCGCGTCGATCGCATGGCTCGAGGCGGCGAGCCAGGCCTCCCCGGCGGCGCGCCGTGCCTCGGCGCCGAGATCCTCGGCCAGAGCGCCCATCCCCAGCCCGTAGCTGCCCGGCCCCGGCCCGAAGACCCGCGGCGCGGAACGGTGATAGGGGTTTTCCGCCTCCGGCTCGTCGCGCGCGGCGAGCGCCGCCGCCGCCGCCTCGAACATCTGCGCGAGCCCCGGGAAGACGTCGCGGAAAAGGCCCGAGACGCGCAGCGTGACGTCGATCCGCGGCCGACCGAGGAGTGCGGGCGGCACGATCTCGAAGCCGTTCACCCGCGCGCTCTCGGCATCCCAGCGCGGCGCGAGCCCGGCCAGATGCAGCGCCATCGCGAATTCCTCGCCCCCGGTGCGCATCGTCGCCGAGCCCCAGAGGTCGATGACGAGGCCCTGCGGCCAGTCGCCGTGATCCTGCAGGTGGCGGCGCAAGAGCTCCTCGGCGAGCTTGACGCCCTGGGCGTGGGCCGCGCGCGAGGGCACCGCGCGCGGATCGGTGGAAAAGAGGTTGCGCCCGGTCGGCAGCACGTCGGCGCGCCCACGCCAGGGCGAGCCCGCAGGCCCCGCCGGCACGAAACGCCCGGCAAGCGCCGCGGCGAGCCCCGCGCGTTCCTCGGCGCCGCAGCGCCCGGTGCCGAAGACATGCAGCCCGTCGGGAAACTGCGCATCCTTGATATCGCAGACAAAACGGTCGATGCGCGGGATCGCCTCGGCCGCTCCGGCGCCCGCCGGAATGCCGAGATCGGCCTCGACGCCGCGGCCCTGCGCCTCGGCGCGGATCGCGGCGATCAGCCGGTCGCGCCGCGCCGGGTCAAGCCCCTCGGCGCCGGAATATTCGTCGAGCAGCTGCTCGAGCGGGCGCAACTCCTCGGGCAGGTCGCTTTGCGCAAGCGGCGGCGGCAGATGGCCAAGCGTCACCGCGCAGATCGGAA
>NZ_JBFXGV010000060.1:0-18358 GCF_050177655.1 Paenirhodobacter sp. | reverse complement strand
CAGCGGATCGAGCTGCGACCCATAACGCTGCTCTTCGGTCCGAACAGCGCTGGAAAGAGCACGATATTGCAGGCGCTGCACTACCTGCGCGAAATCCTCGAACGCGGGAACGTCGATCCCGACCGGACGATCTCTGGCGGCCTCATCGACCTCGGCGGTTTCGCGAAGATGGTTCATAACCACGAACTCAATCGACCAATACGCATTGGTGCATGGGTGCAACTTTTGGAGGATGAAACCAGCGAGCGACTGCCGCTTCACTCCGGGATTGGCATCGATGGAGGTTTCGCCAGTCTGCCGCTGAGGTATTTTGAGCGAGCCCCTTCGGGTTTCGTCGACGATTCCGACGTTACGAAAGACACCGGAGTGAACGAAGTCGGTTTACTCATCGAGATCCGATGGAGCGACCTCATAGCCGGGCCATATGTGTCGCGCTTGACGGCAGAACTAAACGGCGAAGCCGTTGCGGATATCGTCTCGCCTCCGCAACCTGGCCGGGCCCGCGTCTGCAATTTCAGATTCGCGCATCCTTTGCTCCTGGACAGCGACCTCGACGATGTAGGGGACCTCGATGGGTCAGAAGATGTCGACCGGAGCACGACGCCCTCTGCAACCGCACTGGAGCAAGAGATCGAGGATCTGTCACGAGCCATGGCGGGTCTCCGCAGTCCAACAGTCGATGCTGAGAAAAGTGCCTACTCGCAGCAGCCAGCTGCCATTCGAGAGCAGTTACAGAACTTGGCGTCAGAACTTCGGCGAGACAGTCGCACCAATAGCAGGGACGACGAGGATAATCGGGAGGCGGCCCACGCGGTCGCCGTCGAGACGCGACTGGGCGCTCTTCCGGACATCGATCGCCCGCTGCAGGTAGATTTGCGCGACATCGACCCAGAGGAGATAGCAGGCGCTTCCTCTCGCCTCCCTGCTCACGTGCAGGTCCCGGGTGCAGGAAAAACGAGAACCGCGATAGCAGTTGAGCTTCGGCGCAGGCAATCGCTCGGGGAATTTCTCGATGAGGTGATCCTAGGACCTGCGAGGATTCTAAGAGATGCACTGGAAAAGATGACCTACATAGGTCCTCTGAGAGAGATCCCAAGCCGAAACTTCAGTGCTCGCCGCTCACCTGATCACGCTCGCTGGGCCCATGGGCTCGCTGCTTGGGATCTGCTCTACAATGACCGCCGCGGCGATCTCATGAACGAGGTGAACGTCTGGTTATCGGGCGAAGAAAGGCTGAGAACGACATACCGGCTGGAGCGGGTGGAGTTCAAAGAAATCCCGGTCCCTAGCGCCATTCACCAGATGTTCGAGCGCGGCCTCAACGAGGACGACATTGGCGACTTGCAGGAACTTTATCTGAGCCTCGCAACGCGGACGGAGATCGCCCTGCGGGACTTCGAGAAGGGCATCCTCGTGGCACCGGGCGACGTGGGCGTCGGCATCTCGCAGATGGTCCCTGTAATTGTCGCCTCCTTGCGGAAGCAGGACGGCGTTCTCGGGATCGAACAGCCGGAGCTTCATGTCCATCCCGCCATCCAGGTCGGCATGGGCGACCTGTTCATTAAGGCCGCGACTAGGGACGAGGACAAGCTTACCTCTGGAAAAACCCTGCTTATTGAGACGCACAGCGAGCACATCATGCTGCGGCTGCTTCGCCGTGTGCGGGAGCAGACCGAAGGTGAGGTTCCGCCCGGAGTGCTCGGACTGACGCCCGATGACCTCTCCGTGATCTACGTCGAGTCTTCGGTCGAGGGTGTGCACTTCCGGCCCCTTCGCGTGAGCCCAGACGGTGATTTCGTGGACCGATGGCCGCACGGCTTCTTCGCGGAACGGGCCGAGGAACTGTTCTGATGCTGTCGGAATACGCGGTAGATCCAGCAGCCATCGGCGCGGACTGGCGAACCTTCAAGGACCTGATAGACCGCTTCGGTTCTGACAAGGGTCGGCTAATCTCTCGCCTCCCAGCAAAATGGGAAAGGAAGGTCATACAGGCAGCACGAGAAGCCGGCGTTCCCGACGTTCGGATGACTGACATTGTCGAACGGTTGCGCGACTCGAAGCACAAGGTCGTCGATTTTAGCCGCGCCTACGACCACGACGCGGACTGGATCGACAACGCCCTACGCGAGCACGCAGCCCGACCGTTTCGGGCGATAATCTGCGACGCCGATAGGGCAGCTTGTTCTGAGGCGATGGGGCCAGACGATTGCTCTGATGCGCATGCGCTTTTTCGAACAACGACCAGCTGCGACGTGACCAGGACCGCAGAAGAGATCGCCGAAGCCCTGCACACGATAACCGCGGTGTCGAAGGAGGTCGACATAGTCGATCCATACTTCGACCTCCGACCGACGAAAGGCAATTATCTTGCCACCTTGGTCTCACTGCTTGGTCGGCTTGCCCGGGATCCAGGTCAAAGCAAAGCCATTAGGATTCACTTCCGTGATCACGATACGCGCCCATCGGCCGAGCTTCTCGCTCGAGACGGATCCGCCCAGGTCGGAGGCTTGCTGCCACCCGGCTATCGCATAGAGCTTTACGCGTGGTCGCAGAGACAAGGCGGTGAAGACTTCCATGACCGGTACGTTCTGACAGACCTCGGAGGGATCATGATCGGGGCGGGCCTATCTGCGGACGGCCCCGGGGAGTCAGCTGCTTTCACGTTGCTTAATTTCGAGCACGCTCAGGGGCTTAGGAGCAGATTTGCTTACGGATCAACAGTCTATACCCGCATCGGATCGGCCGTCCGTATCCGTGACGACGGCAGTACCGAGCTCTTTTGATTGCGAACGTTCGATTTCTGTTCCATCACGCCGGATGCCACTGGCATCGAAGTGTTCAGCCGCAGCCCCAGAAAATCATCGCAATTTCATATGGATGAAAGCTGTTCACCAAATCGGCGCAGTCATGAGGTTCAGAGAATGTCGGCCCTGAGAGAACGCTTCCGGGCCACCTCGCGCAGAGGCCAGTGCTCAGGCCCACTCGCATAACCCTCGAAAACAACGGAAAAATCCGGCCGCGGCCGGATCGGGAGAACGCTTTCGCGAGGGCAAGTGGCGGAGACGAAGGGATTCGAACCCTCGAGACCCTTCCGGGCCTGCACCCTTAGCAGGGGTGTGCCTTCGACCACTCGGCCACGTCTCCGCCGACCCGTTTAGCGGCAGCCGTGCGGGTCGACAAGGGCTAATCGCGCGCCTGTGCGTGGCTTCTGTCGAGGGCGGACGATGCTGCAACCGCGTAAACCGCACCTTAAGACATGGATGTATAAAATTTTACATGGTGGAGTTCACGGAGGGTGCGTGATGACAGTGTTCAGAGAACGATTCGAAACCTATTTCCATTTCGGCGCGCCGATCGACGCTGGCCGGATGAAGCTGCGTCGCAGCGACGAGTTCCTCGATCTCGCGCAGGGGCTCTACAAGGAGACCGTGCTGCGCTGCTCGACCGGGTTGCGTACCGTCGCGCATATTGCGGAGGGTGATCTCGTGATGACCTTCGATCACGGCTTTCGCCCGGTGGTCGCGGTTGAGCGGTTCAGCTTCGCGCGGCTCGGTCGCGATCTGCCAGAGGCGTTCTGGCCGCTGCGCCTGCCGCCGGGGCTGTTCGGCAATGCCGGCGAGCGTTTCGTCGCGCCCGATCAGTGTCTGATGATCGAGAGCGATCTGGCCGAGGAGGAATATGGCGATCCCTTCGTGCTGGTGCCGGGCAAGGTGCTCGCGCTCTTGCCGCAGGTCGAACGCACGCGCCCCGGCCCCGAGCGCGCGATCCACAGGCTGCGCTTCGAGCGGCCGGAGCTGGTCGTGACCAATCAGGGGGCGGTGCTGCTCTGCGACACCGGGTCTTTCTTCGACGACTGGCAGAACCTCGTGCCGGACGAGGATCTGGGGCAACTCATGAACTATACGGCGCTGCCCTTCGAAATGGCGGCCGATCTGCTGCGGCGCGAGATCCGGCGCGACGGCGGGATCGACGCGCATCTGCAAAAGCACCTCACGCGGATGCATGAGCGGGTGGCAGGCTGAAGCGGGAAGCTGGCCTCAGCGCCGGATCTTCGTCAGGCGCGTGAGGTGGATCTCAAGCGTCAGGCGTTGAACAGGAAGTGCAGCACGTCGCCGTCCTGCACCTCGTAGGTCTTGCCCTCGACGCGGAACTTGCCCGCCTCCTTGGCGCCGGTCTCGCCCTTGTACTGGACGTAATCGTCATAGGCGACCGTCTCGGCGCGGATGAAGCCGCGCTCGAAATCGCCGTGGATCACGCCGGCCGCCTGCGGGGCCAGAGTGCCCTTGCGGATCGTCCAGGCGCGGGCCTCCTTCGGGCCGACGGTGAAATAGGTCTGCAGGCCGAGAAGCGTGTGCCCGGCGCGGATCAGCCGGTCGAGGCCGGCCTCGTGCAGGCCCAGCTCCTCGAGGAACATCGTCGCCTCTTCCGCGTCGAGCTGGGAGATCTCCTCCTCGATCTTGGCCGAGATCACCACCGAGGCCGCGCCCTGCTCCTGCGCCATCGCGGCGACCTTGTCGGAAAGCGCGTTGCCCTTCGCGGCGTTCTCCTCCTCGACGTTGCAGACATAGAGCACCGGCTTCGCGGTGAGCAGCTGCAGCATGCCCCAGGCCTTGCGATCGTCCTCGGCCACCTTGACGGAGCGCGCCGGGCGCCCGGCCTCGAGCGCCTCTTTCGCGGCATTCATCAGCCGCGCGTCTTCCTTCGCCTGCTTGTCGCCGGCGTTGATCTTGCGGCCCAGGTTCGCAAGCCGTTTCTCGAGGCTTTCGAGATCGGCGATCATCAGCTCGGTCTCGATCGTCTCGGCATCGGCCAGCGGATCGACACGGCCCTCGACATGGGTCACGTCGCCATCCTCGAAGCAGCGCAGCACATGCGCGATCGCATCGACCTCGCGGATGTTCGCGAGGAACTGGTTGCCGAGGCCTTCGCCCTTCGAGGCGCCCTTCACCAGACCCGCGATGTCGACGAAGGTCATCCGCGTCGGGATGATCTGCTTCGAGCCGGCGATCGCGGCAAGCGTATCCAGCCGCGGATCGGGCACCGCGACCTCGCCCACGTTCGGCTCGATCGTGCAAAAGGGGAAATTCGCGGCCTGCGCCGCGGCAGTCTTGGTCAATGCGTTGAACAGGGTCGATTTGCCCACGTTCGGCAGACCGACGATCCCCATGCGAAAGCCCATTTCATCCCTCCGGCGCTGAATGTCTCGCGCCTCTTACGCGGGCGGGGGGGCTATGGCAAGCCGCGCCCCTTTCTCCATTGATTTTCCCGCGCCCATCGCCCAAACCTGCCCGGACAAATCGAGGGAAACGCCATGACTCGCATCGACGCCAAATTCGCCGCTCTCAAGGCCGAGGGGAAGAAGGCCTTCGTCGCCTATATCATGGCGGGCGATCCCGATCTGGAGACCTCGGCCGAGATCCTGCGCGGCATGCCCGCGGCGGGGGTCGACGTGATCGAGCTTGGCATGCCCTTCACCGACCCGATGGCGGACGGCCCGACGATCCAGCTTGCCGGGCAGCGCGCGCTCGAGGCGGGACAGACCCTGCAAAAGACGCTCGACATGGTGGCGGAGTTCCGCAAGACCGACGATGTCACGCCGATCGTGATGATGGGCTATTACAACCCGATCTATAACCGCGGCGTGCCGAAGTTCCTGGCTGACGCGAAGGCCGCCGGCATCGACGGGCTGATCGTCGTCGACCTGCCGCCCGAGGAAGACGCCGAGCTGTGCCTGCCCGCGCAGGCGGTCGGCATCAACTTCATCCGCCTCGCGACGCCCACGACCGACGCGAAACGCCTGCCGAAGGTGCTGACGAACACCTCCGGTTTCGTCTATTACGTCTCGGTCACCGGCATCACCGGCAGCCAGGCCGCGCAGGCCGGCGATGTCGGCCCCGAGGTCGCGCGGATCAAGGCCTCGACCGATCTGCCGGTGATCGTGGGCTTCGGCATCTCGACGCCGGAGGCCGCGAAGACCATCGCCTCGGTCGCCGACGGCTGCGTCATCGGCTCCGCGATCGTGAAGGAGATCGGCTCGGGCAAATCGCCGGCCGAGGTGCTCGCGACCGTCGCGGCCCTGGCCGAGGGCGCGCATTCGGCCTGATCGCCGTTTCTGCAGAGCATAAATATCCCCGCCGGAGGCACGGGCCCCCGGCGCCGGGCCGGCTTCAGAACGACATCTTCTTGAAGATCGGTTCCGGGACGTGGCGGATCACAAGCATGATCAGCGCCCAGATCTTCGCGGTGTAGATCACGTTGCGCTTGCGCCGGATCCCCTTGAGGATGTCCTCCGCCACCGCCTCGGGCGTGGTCATGAAGGGCATCTTCATGCCATAGGTCATCGGCGTGTCGACCGGGCCGGGCTTCACCGTCATCACATGCACGCCCTTGCGCCCGCAGCGGTTGCGCAGGCCGGAAAGATAGGTCGCGAACCCCGCCTTCGCCGCACCATAGACGTAATTGCCCAGCCGCCCGCGATCGCCTGCGACCGAACCGATGCCGACGATCGTGCCGCAGCCGCGATCTTCCATCAGGGGCGCGAGCAGGCTCAGGAAGGTGGCGGGGCCGGTGAAATTGTCGGCGACCACCCCGGCGATCAGCTCGGGGTTCACGTCGATCTCCTCCTGCGCCGGCATCGAGCCGACGAAGGAGGCGACGTTGATCGCCCCCTCGCACTGGCCGAGCCGCTCGATCAACGCGCCATATTGCGCCGCATCGCGGGCGTCGAACCCGACGGCCTCCGCCGCCGCGGCGCCGCGCAGCCGGCAATCCTCGGCGAGATCGGCGAGCTCCTCCATCCGGCGCCCGGCGAGGAAGAGCACCGCGCCCTGTTCCGCCAGCCGGCGGATGAAGGCGCGCGCCATGCCCGAGCCAGCGCCCAGAATGATCCAGTTCTGCGTCATCTCAGGCACTCCTCAGGCTCAGGCGCCGCACGAGATCGGTCTCGTAATTGCGGTCGGGATCGACTTCGGCCACCACGGCCTGCCAGTCGCTCAGTTCGGGATACATCGCGCGGATGCGGGCGCCCTCGGCCAGCGCATCCTTCGCGAAATAAAGGCGTCCGCCGGCATCGGCCGCGGCCAGCTCCAGATCGCGGATCAGATCGCGCGCCGCCGGGCGGTTCGGGAAATCGACGGCGAGCGTATAGCCCTCCATCGGAAAGCTGAGATAGCCCGCACGCCCCGGCCCCATGCGCTTGAGCACGGCAAGCGGCGAGGCGAGACCCGAGGTCGCGATCGCCTCGACCATCTCGCGCAGGGCGGGGGCCTGGTCGAGCGGCACGACGCATTGGAACTGGTGAAAGCCGCGTTTGCCGTAAAGCCGGTTCCAGTCATGGATCTTGTCGAGCGGGAAGAAGAACTCGCCGATCGGCTTCACCACGGTGCGCCCGCGCGCCGGCACGCGGGAGTAATAGGCCCAGTTGAAGGCATGCACGATCGGCGCCGAAAGCGCGAAATGCGGCGCATCCATCGGCACGCGCGCGGTGAGAGCGCGCTTGTGAACGAGGCCGGCGGCGGATTCGCCCTCCTCGACGATGCCGCGGCCGAGATGCGCCCCGGTCGCCGTCGCGTCGATCCAGCCCACGGTGTAGCTCGCCGTCGAGGCGTCGAGAAAGGCGACATGCTCGTCCCAGTTGCGGGCGCGGCGCTCGATCACCATCATCGCGTCGCCCTTGCAGGGCTTCATCTGCAGCTTTGCGGCGACGATCACCCCGGTCTGGCCAAGCCCGCCCACCGTTGCGCGGAAAAGCGGCGTGCCGGGCAGCGCGGTGACCTCGGCGCCGTTCTGGATCAGCGTGATTTCAAGCACATGGGCGCCGAAAGACCCCGCGTGGTGGTGGTTCTTGCCATGCACGTCCTGCGCGATGCAGCCGCCCACGGTGGCAAAACCGGTGCCCGGCATCACCGCCGGCAGCCAGCCGCGCGCGGCAAAGGCCTCGGCAATTTCGCCGATGCGGGCGCCGGCCTCGACATGGAGCACGCCGGTCTCGGCGTCGAAGCCGCGCATCCGGTCGAAACGGGTCATGTCGACCATCCGGCCGCCGTCGTTCAGCGGCGCATCGCCGTAGGAGCGGCGCATGCCGAAGGCGGGGGCCGCCTCGAGCGCGCCGAGATCGGCGGGGCGTTCGGGGCGGGCGACATCGCCATGCGCGCGTTTCGCGCGGCCCCAGCCTGCATAATCTGTCTCTTTCCACATCATTTTTCTGCCCCTTGCTCCTGGGCTTTCAGCGAGGCCCGCTCGGCGAGCGGGAAAGTGGCGAGGCCGATCGCGATCGCGAACCAGAGCGTGGTCAGGCGGATCACGGCGGTCGCCGGAACCGAGATCTCGAGCGGCACGCCGTCGAGGGAAAGCAGCGCCACCATCGCCGCCTCAGCGCCGCCAAGGCCACCGGGCGCGCCGGTAAGACCGCCGGCGAGCGTGGCGAAGACGAAGATCGCGATCGCCTTCCAGAGCCCGATCTCGGCGCCCATCCAGCCAAGCAGGAGGTGGAAGGCATAGCCCTCCGCCATCCAGCCCATCAGGCCGAGGGTAAGCACGAGGCCGAGCGTCGGCCCGTGGCTGAAGCGTGCGAGCGAGCGCGCAGCGGCACGGGCGCGGGCGAAGAGCCGCGGGAAGCGGCCAAGCGCGCGATAGGCCAGCGTCACGAGCGCGGCGAGCAGCCGCGGGCGCGTGGCCACCACCGCGGCGGCGAGCGCGAGCAGGGTGACGGGCAGCGCCCCGGCGATGCCGCCCGCCGCAAGCGAGACGGCGAGCGCAAGGATCAGCCCCATTGCGGCGAGGTCGCCGGCGCGGTCCATCAGCGCGAGCGGCGCGGAGCGTTCGATCGCCCAGCCGGTCTCGCGGCGCAGCCAGCGCATGCGCACGAGCTCTCCGACCCGGCCCGGGGTCACCGACATGGCAAAACCGCCGAGATAGTGGCGGATGTCCTGTGCGAGCGTGGTGGGCAGGCCGAGGCGGCGCGCGAGCAGGTGCCAGCGCGCCGAGCGCATCAGGTAATTCGCAAGCGAGAGGCCGAGCAGGGCCGCGATCTGCCACAGGTGCAGCCGCGCGATCTGGGCGAGCGTCTCGCGCCAGCCGGTGGCGGAGGCGAGCCCGGCAAGCCCGAGGCCCACGAGGCCGAGGAGCCCCGCGATCAGCGCGCGGTCGCGCCAGCGGCGGGCGGCGGGAGGGGCGGAGGGCGTATGTCTGCTCAGGGTCATCATTATTCCTGAGCTAGCGGGTAATTGGGGCAGGAATATGATGCTGTCCCTGATCCGCGAACAATTTTCACGGGGGAGGGGGCGCTGCCCCCGCTGCTGCGCAGCCCCCCGAGGTATTTTCGGCAAGATGAAGACAGGGCGCTGGCGCTGGCCCGGGGTCAGTTCTGGAACACGTCCGCCCATTCGGGGTGCTTGCGCCGTTGCGCGGCGACGAAGGGGCAGAGCGCGATGATCTTCACCCCCTCGGCGCGGGCGTCGGCGACGAGGCGCTCGGCCAGCGCGAGCCCGGCCCCGGTGCCGCGCAGCGCGTCTGGCACGCCGGTGTGGTCGGCGATGATCAGATGCGGCGAGGCGATCGAATAGGTCAGCTCCGCCTCCGCGCCGTTCTGGCGCAGGAGGTAGCGCCCCTTCGTCTCGCCCCGCTCGCGGGTGATGACGGGGTCAGTCGACAATCGTCGCCTCGGTCGCGGCGCGGAGGTCTTCCTCGGTCACGCCGGGGGCGGTCTCGACGATGTGCAGCCCCTTGTGACCGACGTCGAAGACGCCGAGATTGGTGATGATCCGGTCCACCACCCCCTTGCCGGTGAGCGGCAAGGTGCATTCCTTGAGCACCTTGCTCTCGCCGTGTTTCGAAGTGTGATCCATCACCACCACCACGCGCTTCACCCCCGCGACGAGGTCCATCGCCCCGCCCATCCCCTTCACCAGCTTGCCGGGGATCATCCAGTTCGCCAGATCGCCCTTCTCCGACACTTCCATCGCGCCGAGGATCGCCATCGCGATCTTGCCGCCGCGGATCATGCCGAAGCTCGTGGCGCTGTCGAAATAAGCGGTCTGCGGCAGCTCCGTGATCGTCTGCTTGCCGGCGTTGATGAGGTCGGGGTCTTCCTCGCCCTCCCAGGGAAACGGCCCCATGCCGAGCATGCCGTTTTCCGATTGCAGCGTCACGTTCACCCCCTCGGGGATGAAGTTCGGCACCAGCGTCGGGATCCCGATCCCGAGGTTCACATAGGTGCCATCATGCAGTTCGAGCGCGGCGCGCGCCGCCATCTGGTTGCGATCCCAGCCTTTGGCTTCCTGGGCCATGCGTTCTCCTCCGGTTTCAAATCGAGGCCCGGCGCGCGGGGTCATCCGCGGCGGGCGATGGGGTCAGGCCGAGTTCGCGGCGCGCGTAATCGGCAAAGGCCTGCGCGCCGTAACCGGCATCGAGGTGGCGGTAGTCGGGTTTCTTCGCGCCGGCGACGGGCGGGCGGGCGAAGCGGTCGAGGCTGAAACAGGCTTCGGACCGGGTTTCCTCGGGCTGCGGCAGAAACCGATAGCCGGCCGCGGCGAGATGGCGCGCGATCGCCGCCTCGTAAAAGGCGATCCAGCGCGCCGCGCTTGCATGGGTGGCGAGTGCGGAAAGCGCGCGCTCGTGCCCCGGGCCGGTGTTGCGGGTGAGCGCGAGCGGGAAGGGGGCGGGCTGGAAGCAGAACCGCGGATCGGGGCCGAAGAGCGCCGCAAGCTTTGCGACGCGGGCGCCGACAAGCCCGTCGATCAGCGCCTCGGCGGCGGCGGTGGAGATCAGCGGCCGCTCGGCGCGCCCGGGCTCCTCGAGGATGTCGTGCCCGCCGATCAGCCGCGCCATCGTCATCAGCTGGAACCGGTCGCCGACGCAGAAGATGCGCTCGAACGGGGCGAGGTCGATCTCGGGCGTGTCGTTCCACTTGCGCGCCTTCGCCCGGCCGAACCGGTCGCCGCGCGCCGGGCCGAAGACGCCGCCCTCGCAGCGCGCGGTGAGGAAGGCGGCGCCGGGCAACCCGTAGAAGGTGAGATCGAGGCCGGGGAAGGCCTGCGCGATCTCGGGCCGCGCGAGGCGGATCGTGCCAGAATGGGAGGTGCCGAGAACGAGGATCTTCATTTGCGCCGCGCCTCGATCAGCATTTCCTCGCAGATCACCGCGTCGTCGCCGTCCTCCTCCGCGACGGGGGCGCGCGGGGCGGGGGGCTCGGCCTCGGCATGGGCGGCGAAGAAGAGCGCCATCGCCGCCTCCACCCCCTCCTCGGCGACCGAGCGCAGGTTCGGCCGGTAAAAGCCCGAGCGCGCGGCGGGATTGGTGATCACCTCGTAGGAGGGGAAATAGTCGACATCGGCATGGGCGGCGGAAAACTCCCCCGCCGCCGCGCGCAGCACTGCCTTCGACATCACCGTCGCGGCCAGCACATGGCCGCCGCTCGCGGTCGCGGTGAGTGGCACCGGCGAGACGGTGAGCAGCATCTTCGCCGCCGGGTTGAAGCTGCGCATCAGGTCGCGCAGGGCGGCGAGATCCGCGAGGATCTCGGCCACGGTGAGCGCGTGGAAGACATGGGTCGCGGGATCGTAGCGGCCCGCGATCGTGCCCGGCGCGGTCGGGTAGACGGTGCCGCTGGCGCGATGCAGCCAGCATTCCGTGAGCCCGAGGGTGAAGACGAAGAGATCGGTCTGCAAAAGTGCGGCGCGCACCGCGGCGAGATGCGCCGCGCGCGCCTCGCGCACGAGTTCGGGCGAGGAAAGGCCCCCGGGTTCGACATTGGGGCGCTGGGCGTCGAAGAAACGCCCGTCGCGCTCCCAGACCGGATCGGCGGGGGCGGCCTCGCCGAAGGCCTCATGCACCAGCTGCAGCATCTGCCGCGTGGTGTAGACATTGCCGTAACGCGCCGAATAGAGCCCGTAGCCGAAGCGCGCGAGCGCCTCGCGCGGGAAATCGCCCGCCGGGGTCTCGGTGTCGATCACGTTCCAGCCGCGCGCGACGAGATTGCGATGGACATGCTGCGCGAAACAGCTGCCCGCGGTCATGATCCGCATTTCGGGCGTGATCGCGAATTTCGGCGCGTAAAGCTCCGCCACCGCCGCGGGCGGCTGGCCCGCGACGCCCGTGCGCCAGAAGGCGCGATCGGGGAGGTGATCGTAGGGGGAGCCCATCGCGGCCGCAGGCCTCAGGCCGCCGGCCGCTTGCGCGTCGTACGCTGTTCGATCCGCTTTTCGTGTTCGCCCTGGATCAGCCGGTGGACGTAGATCCCCGGCAGGTGGATCAGGTCGGGGTCGAGCGAGCCGGTGGGCACGATCTCCTCGACCTCCATCACGCAGACCTTGCCGCACATCGCGGCGGGCGGATTGAAGTTGCGCGCGGTCTTGCGGAAGATCGCATTGCCGCTCTCGTCCGCCTTCCAGGCCTTCACGATCGAAACATCGGCGACGATGCCGCGTTCGAGCACATAGGTCTGGCCGTCGAATTCCTTCAGCTCCTTGCCCTCGGCCACGACCGTGCCGACGCCGGTCCTGGTGTAGAAACCGGGGATGCCCGCGCCGCCCGCGCGCATGCGCTCGGCCAAGGTGCCCTGCGGGTTGAATTCGAGCTCGAGCTCGCCCGAGAGATACTGGCGCATGAATTCCGCGTTCTCGCCGACATAGGAGGAGATCATCTTGCGGATCTGCCGCGTGTCGAGCAGCTTGCCGAGGCCGAAACCATCCACGCCGCAGTTGTTCGAGGCGATGGTGATGTCCTTCACGCCGCTCTCGACCATCGCGTCGATCAGAAGCTCCGGGATACCGCAAAGCCCGAAGCCGCCCGCCGCGATCATCATCCCGTCGAACAGCAACCCGTCGAGCGCCTCCGCCGCAGAACCGTAAACCTTCTTCATCGGACCCTCCCTGTGACCTTCGGGAAAGTTGTGACGAAGCGGCAGGCAGGTGTCAATCGCCGCGACGCGGCGGGGCGGCGGGGCTCAGTCCTCGACGACATCCCCGTCCGGGGCCGCCTTTTTCGCGGGCGCTTTCTTCGCGGCGGGTTTCTTTGCCGCGGGCTTGGCGGCCGCCTTCTTCGCCGCGGGTTTCTTCGCGGGTTTCTCGGCCCCGTCCTTCGCCGCCTTGGCCTTGGGCGCGGGTTTCTTCGCGGGTTTCTTGCCGCCCTTCGAGGCCTTCGCCTCGATCAGCGGCAAGGCAAGCTCCAGCGTCACCGCCTCCGGCTCGACATCCTTCGGCAGGGTGGCGTTGACCTTGCCCCATTTCACATAGGGCCCGTAGCGGCCAGGCATCACCGTGATCTCGCCGCCGTCGGGATGCTCGCCAAGGGTCTTCAGCGGCTGCGCCGCCGCCCCGCGCCCCGGCCCGCGCGCGAGTTTCTGCGCCAGCAATTCGACCGCGCGGTTCATGCCGATGGTGAAGACCTCCTCGGCATCGGGCAGGTTCGCATAGGTCTTGCCCCATTTCACATAGGGCCCGAAACGGCCGAGATTGGTCTCGACCGGCTCGCCGTCCTGCGGATGCGGTCCGATCTGGCGCGGCAGGCTGAGCAGTTGCAGCGCGCGCTCGAGGTCGATCGATTCGGGCGACCAGCCTTTGGGCAGGCTCGAACGCGGCGGTTTCGGCACCTCCTCGCTCGCCTCGCCCTTCTGCACATAGGGGCCGAAGCGGCCGATGCGCAGCGTCACCGCCTGACCCTCGTCATGGCCAAGCACCTTGCCGTCGAGCGCCGAGGCCTCCTCGCCGCCCGGCGCCGAAAGCGGCCGGGTGTATCGGCATTCGGGGTAATTGCCGCAGCCGATGAAGGCCCCGCCCGAGCGCGCCGTCTTCAGATGCAGCCGGCCCGAATGGCAGACGGGGCATTCGCGCGGATCGCTGCCGTCGGGGCGCGGCGGATAAAGATGCGGCCCCAGCACCTCGTCGATCTTGTCGAGCACCTCGCCGATGCGCAGATCGGCGGTTTCACCCAAAGCCGCCGAGAAATCGCGCCAGAACCGTGCGAGCACTTCCTTGTAATCGCGATCGCCCGCCGAGATGTCATCGAGCTGCTCCTCGAGATCGGCGGTGAAATCATATTCGACATAGCGGCGGAAATAGTTCGACAGGAACGCCGTGACGAGCCGCCCGGTGTCCTCGGGGATCAGCCGGTTCTTGTCCTTGCGGACATAGCCGCGGTCGACGATCGTCGTCAGGATCGAGGCATAGGTCGAAGGCCGCCCGATGCCGAGCTCTTCCATCCGCTTCACCAGCGTCGCCTCGGTGTAGCGCGGCGGCGGCTGGGTGAAATGCTGCTCGGGCGTGATCTGGTTCTTCTGCGCGGGCTCGCCCTGCATGATCTGCGGCAGGCGCGCGCCGTCCTCGCCCTCGTCGTCGTCGCGGCCCTGATCGTAGATCTTGAGGAAGCCGTCGAAGGTCACGACCTGCCCGGTCGCGCGCAGCTCGACCTCGCCATCGCGCGAGCCGACGTCGACTGTGGTGCGCTCCATCACCGCGGCGGCCATCTGGCTGGCGAGGGTGCGCTTCCAGATCAGATCGTAAAGCTTCGCCTGATCGTCGGCGACCTTGAGCCGCTCAGGCGAGAGGCTCATGTCGGTCGGGCGAATGCATTCATGCGCTTCCTGCGCGTTCTTCGCCTTGTTCTTATACATGCGCGGGCTCGAGGGGACGTATCTGTCCCCGAAGCGGCGCTTGATCTCGTCACGCGCGGCCATCACCGCCTCGGGCGCCATGTCGATGCCGTCGGTCCGCATGTAGGTGATGTAGCCCGCCTCATAAAGCCGCTGTGCGGCGCTCATGCAGGCCTTCGCCCCCATGCCGAACTTGCGGCTCGCCTCCTGTTGCAGCGTCGAGGTCATGAAGGGCGGGTAGGGGTTGCGCGTCGCGGGTTTCGCCTCGACCGATTTCACGGCGAGATCGCGCGAGGTCACCGCCTGCACCGCGAGCTCCGCATCGGTCTCGGTCGCGAGGTCGAACTTGTCGAGCTTGCGGCCGCCCAGCACCGTCAGCCGCGCGGTGTAGCTCTGGCCGCGCGGGGTGGTCAGCTCGGCCGTCACCGTCCAGTATTCGCGCGCCTTGAAGGCCTCGATCTCCATCTCGCGCTCGACGATGAGGCGCAGGCAGACCGATTGCACGCGCCCGGCCGATTTCGCGCCGGGGAGTTTGCGCCAGAGCACCGGCGAGAGGTTGAACCCCACGAGGTAATCGAGCGCACGGCGGGCGAGATAGGCCTCGACCAGCGGGCCGTCGACCTGACGGGGGTGCTTCATCGCCTCGGTGATCGCCGATTTGGTGATCGCGTTGAAGGTGACGCGGCTGACCTTCTTGCCCTTGAGCTTCTTTTCCAGCGCCTGTTCGAGGTGCCAGGAAATCGCCTCCCCCTCGCGATCGGGGTCGGTTGCGAGGATCAGTTCGTCGTCGCCCGCCAGCGCGTCGGTGATCGCCTTGATGTGTTTCTTCGAATCGCTCGCGACTTCCCATTTCATCGCGAAATCGGCGTCGGGGTCGACCGATCCGTCCTTCGGCGGCAGGTCGCGGACATGGCCGAAGGAGGCAAGCACGGTGTAGTTCGAACCGAGATATTTGTTGATTGTCTTGGCCTTGGCGGGAGATTCGACGACGACAACGGCCATGACTTCCTCATTCAATGCTCGGATCTGCACTTGGGCGCGGAACATGTGGGGGTTGTGGGGGGAATGTCAATGACGCTTGCACGCACGCCCCGGCAGGCCCAGGCTTGTGGCCGCAGGAGGAGGAAAAGATGATCGGCACGGCGAGAGGAGCGGCGTTGCGCGGTTTCGCGCTGGGCGTCGCGGTGATGGCGGGGGCCACGACGGCCTGCGCGCAGGACTGGACGGAACCGGCGCGCGGATCGCAGCTGCGGCGCGATCTGCTCGATGCGCTGCGCCCGATCGCGGAATGGAATCTGGGCGCGCCGGTGGAGTTCTACGTCTCCACGCTGCGGGTGCGCGGCGATCATGCCTTCGGCATGGTGTTGGCGCAGCGCCCGGGCGGCGGGGCGATCGACATGGCGCAGACGCCGGTCGTGAAACGCGGCGAGTTCGACCCCGAACTGGCCGAGGTCGGCGCCGGGATGGAGGCGTTCTGGATCAAGTCCGGCGCGATGTGGTCGGTGGTGGACTATGGCATCGGCTCGACCGATGTCTGGTTCCAGAGCGAACCGTTTTGCGCCGAATTCGGGCCGCTGATCCCCGAATATTGCCGCGGTCTGCGCTGAGCTCAGGCGCGGCTGATCATGCCGCCGGGATGGCGCTGCACCTCGCCCTCGATCTCGAGGGGGACGAGTTCGCGCGCCAGCGTCGCCGCGTCGACGCCAAGATCGCGACTCACCGCATCCTCGGGCGTGGGCGTGGGGCCGAGGAGCGCGAGCAGCCGCTCGCGCAGCCCCTTGAGCGCGGTGGCGACGGGCGGCGCAGGAGGCGCGGCAGGCTCCGGTTCCGGGGGCGTCTCGGGCGCGGCCACCAGTTCATAGCCGAGTGCCGCCAGCACATCCTCCGCGCCCCGCACCAGCAGCGCGCCGTCGCGGATGAGAATGTTGCAGCCCGAGGCGCGCGCATCCATCGGATGGCCGGGCACCGCCATCACCTCGCGCCCGTAATCGAGCGCCTCGCGCGCGGTGTGCAGGCTGCCCGAACGCGCGGCGGCCTCGACCACCACGGTGGCGCGGCAAAGCCCGGCGATGATCCGGTTGCGCGCCGGGAAATGCCGCGCGAAAGGAGCTTGGCCCGGGGGCATCTCGCTCAGCCGCAGGCCGCGTTCGGCGATCGCCTCGCCGAGCGACGCGTTCTCGGGCGGATAGACCGTGTCGATCCCCCCGGCCATCACCGCGATCGTTCCGGTGGCGAGCGCCGCCTCATGCGCGGCGGCATCGACCCCGCGCGCGAGGCCGGAAACCACGACGAGCCCCGCCGCGCCGAGATCTTCGGCAAGCCGTCGCGCCATCCGCAGCCCGAGCGAGGAGGCGTTGCGCGCCCCGACCAGCGCCACGCGCGGCTGTGCGAGCAACGCCAGATCGCCGAGCGCCCAAAGCACCGGCGGCGCGTCGGGCGTTTCGGCCAGATCCTCGGGGTAGCCGGGAAAGCCATGCAGCAAAAGCCGCGCCCCCGCGCGCCGGCCCGCCGTGCGCTCGGCCCGGGCGACGCCCTCGGGGCAGGGGGTGTAATCCGCGGCCCCGGCGGCTCGCGCCACCTCGGGCAGCGCCGCAAGCGCCGCCGCGGCCGAGCCATGTTCCGCGATCAGTCGGTGAAAGGTCGCCGGTCCCACGCGGCGCGAGCGAACGAGACGGAGAAACGAAAGTTCATCTTCTTCCGTGGTGGGTGGGGTGAAGGGGGTGGGGTAAGAAAACAAACCTGTTTCCATCCGTCCCTCCGCCTCGTCGCTTCTTCGTTGTGCACCCTTTTGGTTAACAACTCGTTTATGGAATCACGATTCGCGTTCAAGTTGTATAAAATTTTCACAACTCACGCGAAAAACCGCTCTCCCCGTCTGGCAAGGCGGACGAAACCCTGTTCAGGCGGCCGAACCGCCCACGGTGAGCCCGCCGATCAGGAGCGTCGGCTGCCCCACGCCCACCGGCACCCATTGCCCCGCCTTGCCGCAATTGCCGATGCCGGGATCGAGCGCCATGTCGTTGCCGATCGCGCGGATCTTGCGCATCGTGCTCGGCCCGTCGCCGATCAGCGTCGCCCCCTTCACCGGGGCGCCGACGACGCCGTTCTTCACGCGGTAGGCCTCGGTGCAGTTGAACACGAACTTGCCGTTGGTGATGTCGACCTGCCCGCCGCCGAAGCCCACGGCATAGATCCCGTCCTTCAGATCGGCGAGGATCGCCTTCGGATCGGCATCGCCGCCAAGCATGTAGGTGTTGGTCATCCGCGGCATCGGCGCATGGGCGAAGCTCTCGCGCCGCCCGTTGCCCGTCGGCGCCACGCCCATCAGCCGCGCGTTCTGCCGGTCCTGCATGTAGCCGACGAGAATGCCGTCCTCGATCAGCACGTTCCGGCCCGAGGGTGTTCCCTCGTCATCGACGGTGATCGAGCCGCGCCGGTCAGGGATCGTGCCGTCGTCGAGCACCGTCACGCCTTTCGCCGCCACCTGCTGCCCCATCAGCCCGGCAAAGGCCGAGGTCTGCTTGCGGTTGAAATCGCCCTCGAGCCCGTGGCCCACCGCCTCGTGCAAAAGCACCCCGGGCCAGCCCGGGCCAAGCACGACATCGAATTGCCCCGCAGGCGCGGCCTCCGCCTCGAGGTTCACAAGTGCGATGCGCAGCGCCTCGCGCGCGGCGGGCTGCCAATGCGCGGGGTCGATCAGCCCGGCAAGGCCGAAGCGCCCGCCGCCGCCGTGCGAGCCCGATTCGCGCCGCCCGTTCTCCTCGACGATGA
>NZ_JBFXGV010000059.1:0-20082 GCF_050177655.1 Paenirhodobacter sp. | reverse complement strand
TGCAAGTCCGCATCGCTGTGCTGAATGGCTACACCGCGCTTGGCATACCCGTCACAGTGGCCGTAGGATAAGTCCGTCCGGGGAAAGGGGAACTCCGCTCAGAACCTGATTTATGCAACAAGGCCCCGCGCGTTGCCACGCGATACGACTGGCGCCCGAAAACCTTCCTCTCCGCGATCACGCTCGCTGCAATCGCCTTATACCGGCTTTAGAACTCGATGCGCCTGGAGCCTGGGCCTCCTGAAATTTGCGCGCCCCCCCCATGCCGAAGGCTTCAACCTGAATAATCGCCTTATTCGGAATTACGAAGAATCGCATCAAGAGCGGCAAAACTCGCGGCGGTATCTTCAGCTTCTTCGCGCGCGATGAACGCGTCAAGCTCCGCCCAAGCCCGGATCGCGCGATCGATAAGCGGATCCGAACCACCGTTGTAGAGCCCGGCCTGAATCATCATCTCCGCCCGATCATAGGCCCCCAAAAGCTTGCGCGCCGTCGCGATCAAAGCATTTTCAGCCGCGCTGGCGGCGTCCGGCAGCGATCGGGAAACCGATCGCAATAGATCCACGGCCGGGAAACGCCCACGCTCCGCGATCGTGCGATCGAGCACCACATGGCCATCCAGCGTACCGCGCAGAATATCTGCGACGGGCTCATCCATATCGGAACCGGCGACGAGCACCGAGAACACCGCCGTGATATCCCCCGCCCCCTCGCTTCCCGGTCCGGAACGTTCGGCAAGCGACATGATCTGATGGGCCGTGGAGGGAGGAAACCCCCGCAGGCTCGGCGGCTCGCCCCCCGCCAGTGCAACCTCGCGATGCGCCTCGGCGAAGCGCGTGACACTATCCGCGAGGAACAGCACATGCTGCCCGCGATCCCGGAAATACTCCGCCACACACATCGCCGCCCAGGCGCAGCGACGCCGCACCAGCGGGGACTGATCCGATGTCGCGGCGATGATGACGGACCGCGCCATCCCCTCCGGGCCGAGAACCTTTTCCACGAATTCGCGCAGTTCCCGTCCCCGTTCGCCGATCAGGGCAATCACCACCACATCGGCTTCGACCCCGCGCGCGAACTTTGCCAGCAGCGACGATTTTCCGACGCCGGAGCCCGCAAAGAGGCCGATGCGCTGTCCGCGCACCAGCGGCAACAGAGTGTTGAACACCGAAAGCCCGGTTTCGACACGTGCGCCGAGGCGGCGACGCGAAGCCGCAGCGGGAGGCGTTGCACGCAGCTCGAGCTCCCGCGCGCCGCGCAAAAGCGGGCGGCCATCGAGCGGGCGGCCGAACGGATCGATGATGCGCCCAACCCAGCTGTTGTCAGGCGCAATGCCGCTTTGCCCCAGAACCTCCACGAGATCGCCGATCGCGACCCCGTCGATCGCGCTGTCGGCAAGCAGTGAAACGGCCCCGCGGCGCAGGCCGATCACCTCGGCCCCGATGGCGCGCCCAGCCTGACTGCGAATCAGCGCGCGATCCCCGAGGGCAGCCCGCCGTGACAGGCCGCTGACCTCGATCGTGCCCTTGCCCACCTCGAACACCCGACCGACAGGGTGCACGACCCCGAGATCCGCGATTTCCGCCCGCAACGAATCGAGTCCGCCAAATGCCATTCTGGCCTCCATGTGTTCTCGAAACGTTTTCTAAACGATTCGGCCTTAAATCTTGGTTGATAGCTCGGAGGAGAAACCCCGATGTTCGAAAAACTCGAGATCATGCAGATGGCCCAGGCGATGGCGCGCCAGGCCGCCCTGCGCCAGAATGTGGTCGCGCAGAATATCGCGAATGCCGATACCCCCGGATATCGCGCGCGCGACGTCGCCTCTTTCGCCGAAACCTATCGGAGCGACCTCTCAACCCCGATGAAGACGACGCGCCCGGGCCATCTCGGTGGCGCGAACGATTATACCGTCGCTGCGGTGGAAACCTCCGGCAGCGATGCGACCTCGCCCGACGGCAACGGCGTTTCGCTCGAGGACGAGATGGTCAAATCGGTCGACGTGAAGCGTCAGCACGATCTCGCGCTGACGATCTACAAATCCTCCCTCGACATTCTCCGCAGCAGTCTCGGGAAGGCGTGAACATGGCCGATTTCAGCTCCACACTCGCCACGTCCGCCTCCGGCATGAAGGCGCAGGCCATGCGGCTGCGTCATGTCTCCGAAAACATCGCCAATGCCGACACCCCCGGCTACCACCGCAAGACGACGAGCTTCGAAGAGGTCGTCGATCACGGTGAGACCACCGGTGAAGTGCAGCTTGGCCCCGTGGAACTCGACCAGAAGACCCTTGCCCGGATCTACGACCCGGGCAATCCGCTGGCCGATGAGAACGGCTACTACGACGGCTCGAATGTCGATCTGGTGGTCGAAATCGCTGACGCGCGCGAAGCGCAGCGCAGCTATGAGGCGAACCTCAGAATGTTCGATCAGACGCGACAAATGTCGTCGGCTCTGCTCGATCTGCTTCGTCGTTAATATGTGAAGGAGGTCCAGAATGGACTTGAAAACTTCCGTTGCGGCTCACGGCTACGCTCAGGCCCGCTCGGCCGCCACTCCGGTTCCGACCAATGCCGGGTCTGAGCACAGCTCCGTCGCCGATATGGCCTCGAGCTTTCTCGAAACCCTGCAGAACGGTGAGGAGACGGCAAAGGCCACGATGCTCGGCTCGGCCGATCCGCATGCGCTGGTCCAGGCGCTCGCGCAGACGCAGCTCGCGGTCGAGACCGCGGTGACGGTGCGCAACAAGGTCGTCGAGGCCTATCAGGAAATCCTGCGGATGCAGGTGTGACATGCATGACATCGTCTTCTTCGACACGATGCGTCAGGGGCTCTGGATCGCGGTGATGATCTCGGCGCCGATGCTGACCGTGGCGCTGATCGCCGGCGTCACCATCGGCCTCTTCCAGGCGCTCACCTCGGTGCAGGAGATGACCCTGACCTTCGTGCCGAAGGTCGGCGCCATGCTCGTCGTGTTCTGGGTGTCGATGTCCTTCATGTCCGAAACGCTCGTCGAATTCTTCAAGGCGCGCATCATCCCCCTGATCATCGGGAGCTGAGCGATGGACAACGCGATCTACGCCGCCCTCACCCGCCAATCCGGCCTGATGCAGGAAATGCAGAGCGTCGCCAACAACATGGCGAACATCTCCACGACCGGCTTCCGGCGCGAGGGGGTGATCTTCTCGGAATATGTCGCGGCGCTCGACGGCGACGAGCCGGCGCTGTCGATGGCCTATGCCCACGGGCGCAACGTGAACCTCGCCGAGGGCCCGCTGGCCTCCACCGGCGGCGCCCTCGATTTCGCGATCGAGGGGGATGGCTTCTTCATGGTCGAAACCCCCGAGGGCAATCAGCTCACCCGCGCCGGCAGCTTCATGCGCTCGGCCGAGGGCGAACTCGTCACGCCGGAGGGCTATCGCGTCCTCGACAATGGCGGCGGGCCGATCTTCGTCCCCGCGGACCAGGGGCGGGTGGCGATGGCCGAGGACGGCACCCTCTCCGTCGCCGGCGCGCCGATTGGCCAGATCGGGATCTACATGCCCGATGATCCGAACCAGCTTTCCCACCAGGCCGGCACCCGCTTC
This sequence comes from Paenirhodobacter sp., assembly GCF_050177655.1. Taxonomy (NCBI): domain Bacteria; kingdom Pseudomonadati; phylum Pseudomonadota; class Alphaproteobacteria; order Rhodobacterales; genus Paenirhodobacter; species Paenirhodobacter sp. The sequence goes on along the minus strand of NZ_JBFXGV010000059.1, from coordinate 16,495 downwards.
TCCGTCCCCGACGGCACCACGCCGGTGGAAAATCCGCGCGTGATGCAGGGCTTCGTCGAACAGTCGAACGTCGATCCGGTGAAGGAGATCTCGCGCATGATCGAGGTCCAGCGCGCCTATGAGATGGGCCAGAATTTCCTCGATCGCGAGGATCAACGCATCCGCAGCGTCATCTCGACGCTCAGCAAATAGGAGGTCTGAATGCGCGCCCTGCAAATCGCCGCCACCGGGATGGCCGCCCAACAGATGCGGGTCGAGGTGATCTCGAACAACCTCGCGAACATGTCCACCACCGGCTACAACGCCCGCCGGGCGGAGTTCGCCGACCTGCTCTATCAGCAACAGACCCGCCCGGGCACGATCACGGCGAACGACGGCACGATCATCCCCGCCGGCGTTCAGCTCGGCCTTGGCGTGCGCCCGACGGCGGTCAGCGTCGAGCTGTCGCAAGGCTCGCTCAGCTCGACCGGCGGCGATCTCGATCTCGCGATCGACGGCTACGGCTATTTCGAGGTGACACTGCCCTCCGGCGCCTCCGCCTATACCCGTGACGGCGGCCTGAAACGCTCTGCCGACGGGCAGATCGTCACCTCCGACGGCTACCCGCTCGTGCCCGGCATCACTCTCCCCGACGATGCCAGCTCGATCGCGATCGACGCCGCCGGAGAGGTCTATGCCTATTTCCAGAACCAGGTGCAGCCGCAGCTGCTCGGCCAGATCACCCTCGCCGGCTTCACCAACGAAAAGGGACTCGAGGCGATGGGCTCGAACCTCTTCCTCGAAACCACCGCCTCCGGCCCGCCGCAAGTCTCCGCGCCGGGAGAAAATGGGCTCGGCACGGTACGGCAGGGCTATCTCGAGGAGAGCTCGGTCGATGCCGTGCGCGAGATCACCGAGCTGATCAAGGCGCAGCGCGGTTACGAACTCAACGCCAAGGTGATCACCGCCGCCGACGAAATGCTCGGCACCACCGCACAGGTGCGCTGATGCGCGCCCTGATGATCGCCCTGCTCCTCGCCACCCTGGCGCCCCCGGTCTCGGCCGGGACACTGATTGCGACGCGCACATTGCGTGCCCAGACCGTGCTCTCCGCCGCAGATATCGCCCTCTCGGACGACCTTGTCGAAGGCGCGCTCAGCGATCCGCGCGACGCCATCGGCCTCGAAACCCGGGTCGCGATCTATCCCGGCCACCCGATCCGCGAGGGCGACCTCGCCCCCCCCGCGCTCGTCGAGCGCAATCAGACCATCATGCTGGTGTTCCAGCGCGGCGGCCTGACGATCCGCGCCGAGGGGCGCGCCCTCGACCGCGGCGCCGTCGGCGAGACGATCCGCGTGATGAACGCCACCTCGAAAGCGGTGGTCAGCGCCGTGATCGGAGCCGACGGCTCCGTCTATGTCCCGAACTGAAAAGGCCTGCCATGCGCCCTGTGCTGCTCCTGCTCCTCACGACCTCTCTGCTTGCCTGTTCGCGCCTCGAACAGGTCGGCAAGGCCCCGAATTTCAGCCCGACCGAAGACGGTAACGAATTCTTCGCGATGAACACCCAGGCGATGCCGGAACAGATCCCGGAATCGCCGGCGGCGCAGGAGGCCTCGCTCTGGACCGGGCAACGCGGGTCGCTGCTCGGTGACCGGCGCGCGGCGGCGCGCGGCGACATTCTGACCGTGGTGATCGAGATCGACGACAAGGCGGAGATCTCGAACACCACCGGGCGGAGCCGCTCGGGCTCGGACACGATGGGGGTCACCTCGATGTTCGGCATCCCGCAACGGCTCGACAAGCGCCTGCCCAGCGGCGCCACGATGGCCGATGCCTATGACACCTCCTCGGCTTCCTCCTACCAGGGCAACGGCTCCGTCGCGCGGAAGGAAAAACTGACGCTGCGCGTCGCGGCAACGGTGCTCGACAAGCTGCCCAATGGCGTGTTGCGCATCCAGGGCAGCCAGGAGGTGCGGGTCAATTTCGAGCTGCGGGAACTGATCGTCACCGGTTTCGTGCGCTCCGAGGACATCAGTCGGCAGAACGAGATCACCTATGACAAGATCGCCGGCGCCCGGATCTCCTATGGCGGCCGCGGCCAGATCACCGACGTTCAACAGCCGCGCTACGGCCAGCAGGTCGCCGATATCCTCCTGCCGTTCTGAGAGGGCATGATGCGCAAGATCCTTCCCATTCTCCTTGCCCTGATCGGCCTCGGCGCCGGCGGCGCGGCCGGCTATTTCCTGCGTCCGCCCCCCCCTGCCCCTGAAGCGGGGACTACCGAACATACGGAAGCTCCGGCCGAGACCGCAACGGGCCACGGCAGCGCGCCGAGCGAAAACGCCCATGGCAGCGAGGGCGACGCCGGCGGCGAAGCCACCGTGGAATATGTCAAACTCAACAATCAGTTCGTCGTTCCGGTGATCACCCGGGGCGCGGTATCCTCGCTCGTTGTCCTCTCGCTCAGCGTCGAGGTGACGGCAGGCAACACCGAAAAGGTCTATGCCGCGGAGCCGAAGATCCGCGACACCCTGCTCCAGGTGCTTTTCGATCACGCCAATGCAGGTGGTTTCGAGGGGGAATTCACCGAAACCGCGAAGATGGAAGATCTGCGCAGCGCGCTCACCGAGGCGACGCGTACGATCCTCGGCGACATCGTGAAGGAGGTGCTGATCTCGGATATCGCGCGTCAGGACTCCGCCTGAGCGGATCAGCCGTTCTTCGCCTTCTGCTTCCGGGCCGCCTCCACCAGGCGGTCCGAAATCTTTTCGAGGTTGTGCTCGCGGCCGACGGCGATCCGGGTCGCCTGCTTTTGCGCCTCGATACGCGCCGCCACCACCTCCGCCTGGGCCTCGAGCGCCTGCGCACGCCGGGCCGTCCAGGCGGAGAAACGCTCCGCCTGCAACCCATCCTGGGGCGAGGCAAGCCCTGCCTCCCTGGCCTCACGCTCCTGACACGCCACGGCATCCCGAGCCGCGCTCAGCCGTTGCCGCTCTCCCGTCAGGCGGGCGAGCGCAGCCATCTCCACATCGCGTCGGATCCGCGAGATCTCGAGCAGCACCGACAGACGTTTCACACTCATCGCCATCCCCGCGCCTTGACCCGCTGACGCATCTTCTCCGCAAAGCGGATCGCCGCGGCAACGGCACGATAATGTTCCGGGCGGATCTCGTCCCCGATATCGAGCGCAGCGTAAAGCGCACGGGCCGTCGGCGGATCGGAATGGATCGGCACGCCATTCTCGCTCGCCACCGCCCGGATCCGCGCCGCCACTTCGTCGACCCCCTTCGCCACGCAGACCGGCGCACGCTTCGCGCCGCGCTCCCATTTCAGCGCAACGGCATAATGGGTCGGGTTGACGACGATGACATCGGCCTTCGCCGCATCGGCCACCATCTGTTTCGTGGCGATCTCGACGGCTTTTTGCCGCCGTTGCTGCTTGATATGGGGATCGCCCTCGGATTGCTTCATCTCGTCGGTGAGTTCCTTGCGCGTCATCCGGTTGCGGCGCAGAAACTCCGCGCGCTGCCAGAGATAGTCGATCGCACCGATCACCGCGGCGAGCAGGATGAGCAGCAGCAGGAATTCCACGATGAGCTGCCCGAGATCGCGCGCGACCTGCGGCGCCTCGAGCTCCTGGGTGAAGAGAATCGCATCCATCTTGCGGATCGCGAACTTGCCGAGGATCAGCGCGATCACCACGAGTTTCACGAAACTCTTCGCGAATTCGAACAACCCGCTGCGGCCGAATTTCTGCCCGGCATTGGCGATCGGGTTGATCCGGTTGAGTTTCGGCATCAGCTTGTCGGGTGCGAAGACCACGGCACGCTGTCCCCAGAGCGCAACGAGCACAAGCGCCGCCGGAATGACGAACCAGGGCAAGACCGTGGCAACGAGGCCGAAAAGCACCCCCCCAGCCACCGAGGAACCGCCACCGAGAAACTGCGTCGACAGGCTGTCCGCCTGATCGAGGAGAACCATCGCGCGCGTACCGAAGGCCTGCAAGCTCATCGCGCCGAGCCCCATCGCCGCGATCGCGAAACCGGCATAGGCCGCCGCCACGGTGATCTCGGCCGAGCGCACGAGGTCACCCCGTTTTCGCGCCTCCTCGAGCTTGTGCGGCGTCGGTTCGAATTCGCGTTCGCTGTCGTCCTCGCCGCCGCTCATCGGGGAACCGTGAACGGATTTGCGAGAAAGGCTTCGAAGGCGCCATGCCAGAGCATCAGCCCGGTCGGCAAAGCGATCGCGAGCAAGACGAGCCCCCCGGCGGTCAGGGCTGGCGCACCGACGAAGGCCACCATGAGCTGCGGCATCGCGCGATTGATCGCGCCGAGCGCAACGTTGTAGATCAGCCCGGCGATGACGAAAGGCGCGGCGAGCGAGAAGGCGAGCGAGAAGGCCCGCACCACACCGGAAAGCCCCCAGCCGCGCACAAGATCGGGGTCGGGAAGATGCCCGGGCGGCAGGGCGTCATAGGATTGCACGAAAAGTTCCGCGAAACGGACATGCAGACCGAGATGGACGGCCACCGCGAGCCCGGCAAACATCAGAAGTTGCCCGACGGCCGGCTGCGGCTCCCCCGCGGTTCCGCCGAAGAGCTGCGAAAGCGAAGTCGCCTGCGCCGCCATCGTGCCCGCGATCTGCAGACAGAAGACGAAACTGCGCAGCACCATGCCGATCAGGAGCCCGATCAGCGCCTCTCCGATCAACCAGACCGGCAGGGGAAACGGGCTGGCGATGCGGCTCACGGCGGGCATCGCGGCCGGGAGCACCACGGCCGTAAAGGCGAAGGCGAGAACGAGACGCACGCGCATCGGCACGACCTGCTCACCGAAGGCCGGCAGCATCGCCATCGCCCCGGAAATCCGCAGGAAGACGATGAAACCCGCGAGGAGCAGTCCCTGCGCATCGTGGAGAAGTTGCGCCAAAGTCTCGGTCATGCCGGCACCACGCCCACCATCGACGGCCGCGCATCGAGGCCGATCTCCTCGAAGCTGAGCACCGGCGCGGAGATCCCCTTCGCACCAAGCACGGTCTTGAGGAAGCGGCGCCGGCGCGTCGAGGTGACGATTGCCGGAAAGATCCCGGCCTCCCCCGCCCGCGCGACCTTTTCGGCGACATTGTTGGCGAGGCGATTGAACTTGTCGGGCGGCAGCGCGACATCGGTCTGCCCGCGATCGCCCGCGATCTGATAGGCGGAGAAGGTGTCCTCCCATTCCGGCGCAAGCTGCAGCAGCGGCAGCGTGCCGTCGTCGCGGCGGAACTCGGCGACGAGCTGAAAGCCGAGGCGTTGGCGCACATGTTCGCAGATCGCCTCGGGCGATTGCAGACCCCGCGCCTCTGCGATCGCCTCGATGATCGCGAGCAGGTTGCGGATCGAGACGCGTTCTTCGAGCAGCAGGCGCAGCACCGCCAGCAGGAGATCGACCGGCACCTTTTCGGGGATCAGCTCGTCGAGGATCCGGCGATTGGCGTCGGCGCGGGCCGGGTCGGAAAGGTTGCAGACCTCCTCGAGCAGGCGACGCAGGGCGCGCAGCGTCATCAGCCGGCCGAAGTTGCGCTTGATCACCTCGAGCAGATGGGTCGCCAGCACCTCGGTCGGGCTGACGACGGTCGAACCGGCGAGCGCCGCCTCCTCCTGCGACGCGAGCGGCAGCCAGCGCGCCGGTGCGCCATAGACAGGTTCGCGCACATCCTCCCCTTCGGGCAGGAACTCGCGGTTGTCCGCAATGAGCGCCAGAACCCGCTCGGGGTGCAGCCGATCCTTCGCCTGTTCGACGCCCTGGATCCGGATGCGGTAGCAACCGGCATCGAGCGTCGCATCGTCGGTAAGGCGGATCTCGGGCAGGATCAGCCCGTAGCTTGCCGCGACATGGTTGCGCATATTGGAAATCCGCGCATCGAGCCCCGTCGCCGGATCAAGCGCCATCGCCACCAGATCGGGGGCGAATTCGACATGGATATCGTCGACATCGAGCACGTCGCCGATCGACTTGCGCTTTGCCTTTTCCGGCGGGGCGGGCATCTTCATCGCCTCGCGCCGCTGACGGCGAAGCTCATTGCGCCGCACGAGCCAGGCCGTGCCACCCAGCACCCCGGCCCCCAGCATGAAGGGCAAGAAGGGCAGGCCCGGGACCAGCGCGAAAAGCGCCATCAGCACCGCAACGGTCGAGAGCGCCGCGGGATATTTCGAGAGCTGGCGGAAGAGATCCATGTCCGCCGAGCCCTTCGCCCCGCCGCGCGAGAGCAGGATCGCCGAGGCGATCGAGATGATCACCGCGGGGATCTGGCTGACGAGCCCGTCGCCCACGGTGAGGATCGAATAGGTCTCGAGCGCGCGGGAGATCGGCATGCCATGCACGACGGTGCCGATGATCAGCCCGACGATGAGGTTGAGCATGGTGATCAGGAGGCCCGCGACGGCATCGCCCTTCACGAATTTCGACGCACCGTCGAGCGAGCCGAAGAAGGTCGTCTCCGCCTGTTCCTTCTCACGCCGGGCGCGGGCCTCGGCATGGTCGATCGCGCCGGCGTTCATGTCGCTGTCGATCGCGAGCTGCTTGCCCGGCATCGCGTCGAGGGCGAAACGCGCGCCGACCTCGGCCATGCGCCCCGCGCCCTTGGTGATGACGATGAAGTTCACGATCAGGATCACGCCGAAGACGACGAGACCGATCAGCACCGAGCCGCCCATGATGAAATTGGCAAAGCCCTGAATGACATGGCCCGCGGCACCGGTGCCGGTATGGCCCTGGCCGATGATCAGCTTCGTCGAGGAGACGTTGAGCGAGAGTCGCAGCATCAGCGAGGCGAGCAGGATCGTCGGGAAGGCGGAAAAATCGAGGGGACGCTCGATGAAGAGCGTCACCGTGAAGATCAGGATCGCGAGGGCGAAGGAGACGGCCAGGCCGATGTCGAGCACGAAGGAGGGCACCGGCAGGATCATCATCACGATGACCGCCATCAGCGCGAGGGCGAGCAGGATCGTCGGCTGGAAGATCGTGGAAAGGGAGATCTTCGGCATCAGTTCACCTCGGAACGCTGCAGCGCGGTGGCAAAAAGACTGGCACCGGGAGCGCCGCCAAGCGGTGGCGCAGCCCCGCCCGAACGTTTCAGGAGCGGATAGGAATTGACCCTCGGCGGGGCCGGCGCCTTTTCCGGGCCGTTCATCGCCAGCACGATATCGGGGATCTCCGGCACATCCCCGTAGGGCATCTGTGCCGGCGCCGTGGTCATCGCCGCAACCGAGGGCGCAAGCGCGGAGAGCGGCTTGCCATCCTCCTGCGCGAAACGCTGGCGCAGATCGGTGAAACGCGCCGCGTAGCGGTCAGCGAATTCCTTCGTGCGGGAATGATAGGCGCCCGCCGCCTTCTCCCAGGATCCGGTTTCCCCGTAAAGCTCACCGAGGAATTTCGCCGCATAAAGCGCGTTGTGCAGCGGATCGAACATCTCGTCGATCGAGGAAAAGGCCTGGTTGTGCCACTTGTAGTTGATCTGGAAGCAGCCGACGTCAAAGCTCCGCGCGCCGCGCTTGAACTCCTGGAAAACATAGGCGCGCGCCTCGTCGAGCGTGTCGAACCAATGCCCGGCGCCTTCCATGTTCACCGTCCAGGGCCAGGGCTTGAACGAGCCCTCGAGCTTGCGCCCGGTTTCGGTGAGCGAAATCGCCTTCAGGACCGAAACGGGAATACCGGACTGACGCGAAGCCTCCTCCGCCACCCGTTCGCACATCGCCGAAATCGCCAGTTTCGATTCGGCCGCACGTAGCGGAAACGCGCCCCCCACGACGAAAAGCGCAACGATAACAAAGATCGGCCAGAGCCTCGGCATGGGATTCGCCCCTGAAAGCAGCAGTTCTTGCTGCCCCCGAAGCTAGGGGACGAATCTTTACATCCGGTAATCGACGACGGGATCGCGCCGGTCAGCCCCGCAGCTGCGCGAGATATTCGCCATGCAGCGGCTCGGGCGCCGAAAGCAGCCCGTCGACCTGCGCGGAAGCGCAGTTGAAGCGCAGCTTTCCACCATGACAATCGGTGGTCAGCGCCCCGGCGCGGTTCGCGATCAGGCTGGCGGCGGCGATATCCCATTCCCAGGCCGGGCGCAGCGAGATCGCCGCATCGAACCGCCCCTCCGCCACCAGGCAAAGCCGCCAGGCGAGCGAGGAGCGGAATTTCCGCTGATAGGAGGGGACGCCGTTGCGCCAGTTGCCGGCGTCGTCCGTCAGCTTCGAGGTGAGCAGCGTGCTCCCCTCGATCTGCGCGACGGAGGCGGGGCGGATCGGCATGCCGTTGAGCAACGCCGGGCCGGTCACCGTGGCGGCATAGGTCATCTCGAGCGCGGGCAGATGCACGACGCCAGCGACGACCTCGCCGCGCTCGACCACCGCGATCGCATGGGCAAAGCCGCTCTCGTTGGCCAGGAACGCCCGGGTGCCGTCGATCGGGTCGACGACGAAGATGCGCTCCGCCGAAAGTCGCGCGGCATCGTCAAGGCTCTCCTCCGAAAGCCAGCCGTAATCGGGGCGCGCCCCGCGCAGCCGCTCCGCCAGCAGATCGTTCACCGCGAGGTCGGCCTCGGAAACCGGGCCGGCGCCGGCATCCTTTTCCCAGGCCTTCGGCGCGGTCTTCCAGTAGCGCAGCGCAAGCGCGCCCGCCTCCTTTGCCGCCGCGGTCAGCAGCGCGAGATCCTCGGTCACGTGCTTATCCTGCAAGGGTCAGACCTTCGAGCAGGAGCGAGGGCACGACATGGCTCAGATGCGCGCGGGCATCGTTGGCGGGCGTGATCCGCAGCAGCATGTCGCGCAGATTGCCGGCGACGGTGCATTCGTTGACGGGATGGGTGATCTCGCCGTTCTCGACCCAGAAGCCCGAGGCACCGCGCGAATAATCGCCGGTCGTCGGGTTGATCGTGGCGCCGATGAAGGAGGTGACGAGCAGCCCGCTGCCCATCGCGCGCAAGAGCTCCTCGCGGCTTTGCGCGCCCTGGGTGAGCGCGACATTGCCCACCCCCGGCGAGGGAGGAGAGGACGTCCCGCGCGAGGCATTCGCCGTGCTGCGCAGCCCGAGCTTGCGCGCCGTGGCGAGGTCGAGCGTCCAGCCCATGAGCACGCCGTTCTCGACGATCGCGCGGCGCGCAGTGGGCAGGCCCTCGGCGTCGAAGGGGCGCGAGCCGGAGATCCGCGGACGATGCGGATCCTCGATCAGGCTCAGGCCTTCGGGCAGCACCTGCGTGCCCAGCGCATCACGCAGCCAGGAGGCGCCGCGGGTGATCGCGGTGCCGTTGATCGCGGAAAGGAGATGGCCGATCAAGCTTCCGGCGACGCGCTCGTCGATCAGCACCGGATAGGCGCCGGTCTTCGGCGCACGCGGATTGGCACGCGCCACGGCGCGTTCGCCGGCAAGCTGCCCGACGGAGGCGGCGGAGGGCAGATCGGCCTGGAAACAGCGGCTTTCCGCGGCCCAGTCGCGCTCCATCGACAGCCCTTCGCCCGAGATCGCGACGGCGGAAACGGCGCGCGAGGTTCGCGCATAGCCGCCCGAGAACCCGTTCGAGGCCGCGATCTGCAGCCGGCGCGCGGAATAGGAGGCGGAGGCGGATTGCACCTGCGCCACGCCGGCAACCGCGAGCGCGGCGGCCTCGGCCTCGCGCGCATCGGTCTCGAGCGCCTGGGCCAGGGGTTCGGGCGCCGGATCGGCGAGCTCGAAGCCGGAGACATCCCAGTCGCGGGCCAGCTGATCGGGATCGGCAAGCCCGGCATAGGGATCCTCGGGCGCCTCGCGCGCCATCGCCACCGCGCGTTCGGCCATATCGGCGATCGTGCGCGCGGAAATGTCGGAGGCGGAAACGCAGGCTTGCCGCCCGCCGATCAGCACGCGCAGGCCGATCTCGACCCCTTCGGCACGCTCCGCCTGTTCGAGCTGCCCCTGCCGCACGTCGATCGAGACGGAACGTCCGTCGACCGCGATCGCATCGGCGGCACCGGCGCCCGCCTTCGTGGCGGCAGCCAGAAGGGCTTCGGTCAGATCGGAAAGATTGGCAGAGGGCATTGGGGCTCCTGAATCATAGGGTCGCCCGGAACGCACCGGACGACCCCGCGGCGCATCCGCTTTACTTGATGCGCTGACCGTTTGCGAGGATTTCCCCGCCCTGTTTGAACTCGATCTTCGAGGTCATCTGGTCGTCCCCGGCCGGAACCGCGTAAAGACCCATCATCATCCGCACGAACATCGCCTGATCCTGCGGCATCAGCCCCATCGCGGTGAGCCCGTCCATCACCTTGTTCGCCCCAGCAAGCTGCAGGTCGATCGCGCCCACCGGCATCGGCATGCCGCTGCTGTTGTCGAAGGTCATCGCGCCCTTGCCGTCGAGATCGGCGCCGGCGACGGTGAGCTTGAGCTTGTTGACGTCGAGGCTGTCGATCTCGATCGGCGGGGCCGGCGATTTCGCCGCCTCGGGCGAGTAGAGGTCGATCAGCGGCTTCGCGGTGCCGCTCAGGTCGATCACCAGCGTCGCCGGATCATGGCCGAGGTGGTTTTGCGGATCGAGCAGGCCCCAGAGCTGATCGGAGAGCGCCAGACCGACGAGGCCGAGCTTCGCGACGAAGGGCCGCGGCGCATCGCTCGCGGCCAGCGGAATCGCGAAATCGAGTTCCGTCTTGTCGAGCGTCGCCTCGATCGGGATCGGCAGCTGCGTGGTGGTGGCGCTGATCGTGGCGGCATCGCCGGTTACCGCGTAGCGCACGCCATCGGCGGCGAAAGTGCCGTCGAGGCTGCCCGACTGCGCGCTGCCCTTGATCGTGGTCGGCCCCTCCGGCGCGGTCGCGTCGAGCGTGTAGCTCGAGGCACCATAGGTCATCTTGCTGGTGATCTTCAGCCCCTTGCCAAGCGCGGCGCCGAAATCCTTCATCTCGACGCCTTCGGGCAGGAACGAGGTTCCCGATCCGTCGAGATTGGCAACCGTCGCTTCGAGGTTGAAGGTGTTGCTCGTCTCCGGATCCGCCCCCGAGGCGGTGAACTTCGCCGCCGAGGCCTTGATGCTCGACTCGATGGTGCGGCCGGCGTTCAAGGTCACGAGATAGTGGCCGGTCAGCCCCGAGAGCGAGGCCCAGACCTTGACCGGAACGGCCTTGTCGTCGCCCGGGCCCGCGATCTTCTGGTCGAATTCGGCCACGATCTCGGGCGCGGTGAGGTCATAGGACATCGCCTCCGGCGTGCCAGAGACGATCGCCGCCGCATTCGCCTGGGTGATCTTGATCGCCATCTCGAGCGCGGGCTGCCCCTCGGGCTTGCTGTTCGCCTGGGCGTCGATCTCCTGCGAGCCGGTCACCTCGACGGTGCCGTCGCCGATCTCGCGCAGCCGCATCTCGGGAACCGTCATCTCGAAGGTCGACCCCTCGATGGTATTGCTCAGCTTGAGATCGGAGATCACCAGCGTGTCGCCGGTCTGCGCCGTGCCCCCGGTGGTGAGTTGATAGCCGTAATCGGCATATTGCTTCTGCCAGCTGTCCCAGACCTGTTGCGCCGTCACATCGGCATGCAGCGCCGTCGTCCCCAGAAGCAGAATGCAGAGGCTCGTGGCGCCTGCCGTGTTCAACCGTGCCATGATGCACCCTTTGTTGGAATCTTCGTTCGAATGATTGCCCCGCGCCAGCATCCCGTGACCCGCGGCGATGGTCAAGGGGCCGCGGGCTTGCTACGAGAGGGGAAGATCAGATCCGGAGTATCGCGCATGATCCACGTTGCACAGGCCGACGGCGTCTGGACCGTCACCATCGACCGGCCGGAAAAGGCCAATTCGCTCACCCGCGAGATGCTGTCGCAGATCGCCGACGCCGCCGAGAAAGCCGCGGCCGAGGGCGCGCGCGTCTTCGTGCTGCGCGGCACCGGCAAGGTGTTTTCCGCCGGCGCCGATCTCGACGAGGCGCGCGCGGGGCTGGCCACCGACGGCGTCTGGGAGCGGCTTTCGGGCGCGATCGCGGCGCTGCCCTGCCTGACGATCGCGGCGCTCAACGGCACACTGGCCGGCGGCGCGATGGGGATGGTGCTCGCCTGCGATCTGCGTCTTGCGGTGCCTGAGGCGAAATTCTTCTACCCGGTGATGAAGCTCGGCTTCCTGCCGCAGCCCTCCGATCCGAAGCGGCTTGCCGGGCTGATTGGCCCCGCGCGGGCGAAGATGATCCTGATGGCCGGGCAGAAGATCGGCGCCGAGGAGGCGCGGATCTGGGGCCTCGTCGATCGCGTCGTGCCGGGCGAGGCGATGGAGGCGGAGATCGCAACGCTCGCGGCGGATGCGCGCGGCGCGGCGCCGGCCCATGTCGCCGCGATCAAGGCGATGATCTGAAACGAAAGGCGCGGCCCCGGGGGACCGCGCCATTTGCACCGGAAGGCCGGGTCAGGCGTAGACGCCTTCCTTCCCGAACTGCTTCACCAGCATGTAATAGACGACGGCGCGATACTTGCTGCGCTCCGACCGGCCATAGGTCTCGATCACGGCGTCGATCGCGTCCATCAGCTCGGGCCCGTCGGCGAGGCCGAGCTTCTTGATCAGGAAATTGTTTTTCACGGTTTCGAGCTCGCTCGGCTGGCTGCCCGCCACCACCGAGGCATCGGCGTCATAGATCGCCGGGCCGCAGCCGATCGTCACCTTCGTCAGAAGATCCATGTCCGGCGTCATGCCGCATTTGTTCTGCAGATCTTCCGCGTATTTCGCGATCAGATCGTCACGCTTGCCCATTGTTCACCCTCACCTGTCTGAATCCGTTCCCGCGCCGTGGGCCATCCCACGCGACCGGAGCCTAAGGCGAAAGCGGAAAGGAGACCAAGGGAAATCTTCCCGCAACCTCCCCCTCGCCCGGGGATCGGCGAAAGCTGGCCCGGAATGCAAAAGGCGGGGCCTGCGCCCCGCCTTCATCCTCACGGAAAACCGCGCTCAGTAGCGGTAGTGATCCGATTTGAACGGGCCTTCGACGGTGACGCCGATATAGTCCGCCTGATCCGGGCGCAGCTCGGTCAGCTTCACGCCGATCTTCTTCAGATGCAGCCGCGCGACCTTTTCGTCGAGCGCCTTGGGCAGGATGTAGACGCCGGGCGCATAGTCCGCGCCCTTGGTGAAAAGCTCGATCTGCGCCAGCACCTGGTTGGTGAAGGAGGCCGACATCACGAAGCTGGGGTGGCCGGTGGCATTGCCGAGGTTCAAAAGACGCCCCTCGGAAAGCAGGATGATCCGCGCGCCCGAGGGCATCTCGATCATGTCCACCTGATCCTTGATGTTCGTCCACTTGTGGTTGCGCAGCGCGGCGACCTGGATCTCGTTGTCGAAATGGCCGATGTTGCCGACGATGGCCATGTCCTTCATCGCGCGCATGTGCTCGATGCGGATCACGTCGCGGTTGCCGGTGGTGGTGACGAAGATATCGGCGCTGTCGACGACATCCTCGAGCACGACGACCTCGAAGCCGTCCATCGCCGCCTGAAGCGCGCAGATCGGGTCGACCTCGGTCACCTTCACGCGCGCGCCGGCCCCGCGCAGCGAGGCCGAAGAGCCCTTGCCCACATCGCCATAGCCGCAGACCACGGCGACCTTGCCGGCCAGCATCACGTCGGTCGCGCGGCGGATACCGTCGACGAGCGATTCCTTGCAGCCATATTTGTTGTCGAATTTCGACTTGGTGACCGAGTCGTTGACGTTGATCGCCGGGAAGGGCAGCAGCCCTTTCTTGTGCAGGTCGTAAAGACGATGCACGCCGGTGGTGGTTTCCTCCGACACGCCCTTGATAGCGGCGCGCTGCTGGGTGAACCAGCCGGGGGTTTCCGCCATCCGCTTCTTGATCTGGTTGAAGAGGCAGACCTCTTCGTCCGAGGTCGGCACCGCGATCAGATCGGTCTCGCCCGCCTCGACCCGCGCACCGAGCAGAATGTAAAGCGTCGCATCGCCGCCATCGTCGAGGATCATGTTCGCCGTGCCTTCCGCGAACTGGAAGATCTTGTCGGTGTAGGTCCAGTACTCCTCGAGGCTCTCGCCCTTGATCGCGAAGACCGGGGTGCCACCCGCCGCGATCGCCGCCGCCGCGTGATCCTGCGTCGAGAAGATGTTGCACGAGGCCCAGCGCACATCGGCGCCAAGCGCCTTCAGCGTCTCGATCAGCACCGCGGTCTGCACCGTCATGTGCAGCGAGCCCGCGATGCGCGCGCCGGTGAGCGGCTTCGTCTCGCCGAATTCCTCGCGGCAGGCCATCAGGCCCGGCATCTCGGTTTCGGCAATGTCGAGTTCCTTGCGGCCGAACTCGGCCAGCTTGATGTCCTTGACGATGTAATCGGCCATTTTCGGCTCCCGAATTCTGTTTCGGGGGCTTGTATCATCCGCGCCGCCCCCCGGCAATGCAGCCGGGCTTTCGTGGTTGCGCAGGCCTTTCCGTCAGGCCGCGGGCAGCACCTTCTCCCGCGTCAGAAGCGCGATCGGATCATTGCCGGCCTTCCAGCCAATGCCTGAGGAGATCACGCAGGAAACCCCGTCCGACCGGGTATAGACCGCGGTCCAGGTGCCCATCTCGGCCGAGGCCCAAAGCTCGACCGAACGGTCGCGCGCAAGCGGCATCGAGAGCTGCTTCGCCTCCTGGTAATCGGCATCGAGCACCCCGGCGAGCACCGCGCGATGGTCGCAATAGGGCACGTCGACGGATTGATCCTCACCGATCTCGCTGATCTGGTCGAAGACGGAAAGCTCGCCATAGGGAATGTCGGCGCCGATGTCGTCCATCGGGCGCATCTCGTCATTTGCCGGCGGGATCACCCCGGCCTTGGGGTCCACGCCGGAAAAGGCGACGGTCACGGTGCCGAGCACGGCGGCGCCAAGGGCGGCGGCGGCGATCGAAGTCTTGATCGGGTCGAAGCGCATCTGGTCCTCGCTGTTCAAGCTTTCGATCCCAACACGCGACAGGCCGATCCGGTTCCCACCCGGTTTACAGCGCCGCGCGCCTTGGCTAGCACGGGGCCAGGTGACGGAGGGGATGATGAAGCGCGCGTGGCAAAGGATGCTTTCGGGGCGGCGGCTCGATCTGCTCGACCCGACGCCGGTCGATATCGAGATCGAGGACATCGCCCATGGCCTGGCCTTCGTCGCGCGCTGGAACGGGCAGACCTTCGGCGATTTCCCCTATTCGGTGGCGGAGCATTCGCTCCTCGTCGAGGAGATTTTCGCCCGGCAGAACCCGGGCATCGCCGCGCGCTGGCGACTGGCGGCGCTGTTGCACGACGCGCCGGAATATGTGCTGGGGGACATGATCTCGCCGGTGAAGGCCGCGATCGGGGCCGGTTATGGCGACCTCGATCAGCGGCTCACGGCGGCGGTGCATCTGCGCTTCGGCCTGCCCGCGGCCCTGCCCGCCCCGATCAAGAAGGCGATCAAGGCGGCGGACACGATCTCCGCCCGGCTCGAGGCCGAACAGATCGCTGGATTTTCGGCATTGGAAGCGGATCGCATCTTCGGCAAGCCCGATCCTGCGATCATCCGGGGGCTGGCGATCCGCCTGCGTCCCCCGGCCGAAGTGCGCGCGGAATTCACCGCGCGTCACGCTGCCCTGCTGAGCGAACTCAGCGGTTGAACTTGTATTCGCCGCGGTTGCGGGAACGGGGCGCATAACCGCCCATCGCAAGAGTCATCACTTCTGCAAGAATCCGGATCATTTTCTGATCTCCTTGGTTAGGTTCATGGCGCCTATTTGTGTTGACTCGCATGATTTTGCGAGTCAGGAATTTTGTGACATCTGTTAGAATAATTGACATATGAGTGAAATCGACTGGAAACGCATGCCGCCGCTCACCGCGCTGCGCGCTTTTGCCGCGACCGCGCGCGAGGGTGGATTCAGTGCCGCGGCACGGCGGCTGAACGTCACCCATGCCGCCGTGCAACAGCAGGTTCGGGCCCTGGAAGCCGAGCTTGGCGTCGCGCTGCTGTGGCGCGACGGACGGCATCTGCACCTCACCGCCGAGGGCGAACGCTTCGCCGCCACGCTTGCCGACGGCTTCTCGATGATTCAGTCGGCGGTCGAAGCCTTGCGCGCCCAGCACATGGAAAAGCCGCTCGCGGTGACCCTGCCGCCGGCCTTCGCCTCCGAATGGCTGATGCCCCGGCTTTCACGGTTCTGGAAACGCCACCCCGAAATCGCGCTGTCGCTTTTGCCCGAACAGCGCACGATCGACCTGCGCGAGGCGGGCGCCAATCTCGGCATCCGCTTCGGCGACGGATCCTGGCCCGGGGTGATCTCCGAATTCGTCACCGCCGCCCCGCAGGTGGTGGTGGCCGCGCCGGAATTGCTTGGCGGGCGGCGAAAACTTTCGCTGCGCGAAATGTCGATGCTGCCCTGGATCCGCGAGGGCGATTGGCCCGAACAGGGCGTTGTTGCGCAAATCCGGGAGGATTCATGTTGTGAATCCGGCATGCTAGCTGGGCAGCATGAGCAGACCTCCGAAGACGACCTACAAGACCACCAACTGGCAAAGCTACAATCAGGCGCTGAG